>JASFPU010000333.1:0-4468 GCA_050115855.1 Holophagae bacterium | reverse complement strand
CACGATCCGTGTCCGACCTCAGATCACCTCGAGCCGCCTGCCGACGGTTTCGAACGCCGCGACCGCTCGATCGAGGTGATCGCGTTCGTGGGCGGCCGAGATCTGAACCCGGATCCGGGCCTGACCCTGCGGCACGACCGGGTAGGAGAAGCCGATGACGTAGATCCCCTCACCGAGCATCTCGTCGGCAAAGGTCGTCGCCAGCTTGGCGTCGTACAGCATCACCGGCACGATCGCGGTCTCCCCGTCGAGCAGATCGAACCCGAGGTCGGCCATCTTCGACCGGAAGTAGCGCGTGTTGTCCATCAGCTTGTCGCGCAGCGCCGTGGTGCCCGACAGCATCTCGAAGACCGCGATCCCGGCGGCGGCGAGGGACGGCGTCAGCGTGTTCGAAAACAGGTACGGACGGGATCGCTGGCGCAGCATGTCGATGATCTCCTGCCGGCCGGTCGTGTAGCCGCCGGACGCCCCACCGAGGGCCTTGCCCAGGGTCGAGGTGATGATGTCGACCCGCCCCTGGACGCCGCAGTGCTCCGGGGTGCCGCGGCCGGTGGCGCCGATGTAGCCGGTAGCGTGCGAATCGTCGACCATCACCATGGCGTCGTATTGTTCCGCGAGATCGCAGATCTCGTCGAGCTTGACCAGGTACCCGTCCATGGAAAACACGCCGTCGCTCGCGATCAGGCGGCGCCGGTGATCCTGCGTTTTCTCGAGAATCTCCTCGAGCTCGAGCATGTCCGAGTTCGCGTAGCGGAACCGGTCGGCCTTGCACAGCCGGACGCCGTCGATGATCGAGGCGTGGTTGAGCTGATCGGAGATGATCGCATCGTCCTCGCCGAGGATCGTCTCGAACAGGCCTGCGTTGGCATCGAAGCAGGACGAGTACAGGATCGTGTCGTCGGTGTGGTTGAACTCGGAGATCGCTCGTTCGAGCTCCTTGTGCAGATCCTGGGTGCCGCAGATGAAGCGAACCGACGCCATCCCGAAGCCACGATCGTCGAGAGCCTGCCTCGCGGCGGCGATGATGTCGGGGTTGTCCGCGAGCCCGAGGTAGTTGTTGGCGCAGAAGTTGATGACCTCACCCTGGGGCACGTGGATTTCGGCGCTCTGCGGCGACGAGATGACCCGTTCCTCCTTGAAGGTGCCGGCCTCGCGGATCGCAGCGAGCTCGTCGCGGAAGCTGTCCTTGTAGCTCGAGAACATGGAACCTCCCGATCGGTCGGTGTCGTGCTGGGGTCGATCGTCGAGTCGTCAGAGCCAATCAGGCGAAGCTCGACACGGCCTCGCTCTCATCGTCGAAGACCTCGAGCAGGGGTAGGATCTGAGTCAACCGCAGGGTCCGCTGGATCGACGGCGCCGGACGCAGCAGCTTGACCGTCCCGCCGAACCGCTGGGCCAGCTTCCAGCTCGACACGACCTCGCCGACGCCGGAGCTGTCCATGATCGACACGTCCCGCAGGTTGAGGATGATCTTGGTCCAGCCCTCGGCGATGATCTCGTTCATGACGTCGCGCAGCAGCTCGTCGCCGACACCCATCACGAGACGGCCGTCGAGATCGATGATGATGACATCTTCCACGTGGCGGACATCGACCTTCATGACCGGGATTGTAAACCGTCCCGCTCCTCCGTGGCCACCTCGTCCTGATCGACGTCGTCCGGTGTCGTCCTCGAGCCCGAGTCGGCCGACCGACCGGGGCTGTCCGACGGAACCCCGGACGAACGTCCGCCGAGCGGCGGGTTGAGCCCGGTCGGCTCCGCGCGCATGACGCGGTTGCGACCGCTGTTCTTCGCCTCATACAGCGCGACGTCGGCGTTGCGCAGCAGCTCGACGCTGTCATCAGCGTCATCCGGGAAGCACGCGACACCGCCCGAGATGGTCACCCGCCCGTTCGGCTGCTGCGCCTCACCCTCGAACGGGTACTCCTGGATGCGCTGGCGGATGACCTCGGCCGCCGACATCGCTTGCGTCGCAGACCGGCCGGGCATGACGAGCACGAACTCCTCGCCGCCGAACCGGCCGAAGTAGTCGTCGGATCGGACGCTGTCCTTGACGAGCTTGGCGAGCAGCCGAAGGAGACGATCGCCCACCAGGTGGCCGTTGTGGTCGTTGTAGTTCTTGAAGTGGTCGATGTCGAACAGGAAGATCGACACCTTCTCGCCCTTGTTCCGCGCGTCGAACACGGCTTCGCTCAGCTTGACCAGCAGTGCGGCTTTGTTGAAGATGCCGGTCAGACCATCGACCTCGGCCGCGATCTCGACGTTCCGGTACGCCTCGAGATTGGTCCAGGTGAGCGCACCCACGCGCGCGATCATCTCGACCATCTCCTTCTCGCTGCTGTGGTGCCGTTCGGGTCGAGCGATCGCCACGACGCCGATGGTCTCGTCGCCGGAGATCATCGGCGCGACGACGTCGAAGTCCGGCTGGTGCGTCGACTGGCTGACGCTGTACGACAGCGCGCGCTCTTCTTCGAAATCGCGACGGATCATCACCCGCTGGCGCGCCGCTGCGATACCGAGCGGACCCTCGCCCATGCGGACCTCCATGCCGACCTTCATGTGGCGCTGCGAGGTCGAGATCGCGGCGACGATCAGTCGGTTCTCTCGATCCGGCTCGGTGATCGTGCTCCGGCGCCGCACGAGAACCACCGCCACCTCGGGCCGGAACATGCGGACCATGGCGTTGACCAGGGTCGGCGGAATCTGGCGGATCTGCCGTTGGGCGTGGAGATCACCGAGCAGTCCGG
This sequence comes from Holophagae bacterium, assembly GCA_050115855.1. GTDB lineage: Bacteria > Acidobacteriota > Thermoanaerobaculia > Thermoanaerobaculales > Sulfomarinibacteraceae > JAHECW01. The sequence continues at coordinate 1,721 of JASFPU010000333.1, read as the reverse complement.
AGAACACGTGCAGAAACTCGGCCTGGCCCTCGAGATCCCGTTCGAGCCGGCGGGTGGACCGGTCGATGACGCCGTTGATGGGCGGAGCCTGCGGCAATGGCGCCGGGGACACCGCCCGCAACCTCGAGATCAACACCAGGATGACGAGGACGAGAAGCGGCACGGCCGCCAAGGCGATCTTGGCGCCTGTCGGCCAGGACATCAGCGTCTCAAGAATCAAGACCCACCGCTGTTTTCTCGCCCCCCGGTCGGCATTCCCAACGGGCCGTCCATCGGTTCGTGACCCACGGTCACCACGCTTATTGTAGCCCCGTTGAGCGTCCCGGGCCAGCGTGCGGGCCGGACGACAGCTCGGTCAGGCGTGACGGTTCGCACCTTCGGCCCGATAGCCCACGGCGAAGCTCTCGAGAAACAGCAGCAACGTGCCGGCCGCCGCCAAGCCGATCACCCGGACCGGGAGACTTCGGCTGAATGCCGGGAACCACGGCAACCACCCGCTGCCGGAGCTGTGGACCGCCCACCCGGCGATGAGCACGATCGGCACGACCGTCCCGATCGCGGCGACGGCGGCACTCTTCCTCAGGCTCGGTGCGCACCGGCACTGCGCCGCAAAGGCGACCAGAAAACCGAAGATCGACACGATGAACGCCGCCGGCACCACGACGATCAGCCACGGCGCCGTGCTCGCGATGATGCCATCCAGCGGCTCGACGCCACGGACCGTGTCGATCCAGGACAGCGCCACCACCCCAAACGACACCAGCGACACCACGAGCGCGAGAACGGTCATCGTTCGCAGGAGCCGCTGCCCGTCGAACCGATGGTGGCGGAGGAAGGATGAGAAGAACAGCGGAACCGCGAGGCTGGCGACAGTCGACAGCGTCGGAATCACGAGCAGCCATCCCCCCTGCCTGACCGCGTGCTCGGTGCCGAGAAACGGGAGCACCGGGAGCAGCAGTCCTCGCAGCACCAGCCAGACGAGCCCGGCAGCGAACAGCCACGCGGCACGGGTCGGTTGCATCGTTCCTCCCGGCCGACCTCGCATGCAGTCTCGGTCGGCGTTGCCGTGAGGATACACCAGAACCTCGCTGGTGGTTGGGTCACGCGTTCTGGGTTTCGGATGCTGGGTGCTGGAAAAGCGATGGAATCGCTCCAGATTCTCAGAATCGACGTTCCGGACCTGAACGAGCCTGCAACACGATGAAGGCCGCCGGCGCCCGATCAGCGTTGCATTGGGATTCACGAGGCCTTCTTGGCCAGAGGGGATCCTTCGACTCGCTTCGCTCGCTCAGGAGGCGACGCTGGGTCGATGTCGCAGGACGGATTCCGGATCCCTGGACGCAGCCGCGTACAATCCGGGTAACGGCACCGTCCTCGACGGCTCACGTCATCTGCTGAAGGAGCAGCCCATGACCGGCATCGTGCGATATCTCACACTGATCGTCCTCGCCGCCTCGGCCATCGGTGTCGCTGCCGACGACCCGCCCGTCGCCCTTTCGGTGAACGTCGAGACCCTCGGGCGCGGCGCCGAGGGCACCGTCGTCGGGATCGTCGTTCAGGTCGCCCCGGAGGATCGCGACCGGCTCGGCGACCGGGCACGGGTGGTCACCACCCTTACCCGTGACGGCGATGTCATCGACCGACGGACGGCCGTGGTCGGGATCGAGGCCGATGGCACCGCCATGCTGTACAAGGAGTGGCCGCCGGGCGACTACCGGCTC
>JASFPU010000332.1:0-4498 GCA_050115855.1 Holophagae bacterium | reverse complement strand
CCGTTGATCCTGAGCGCTGACGCTGTCATCGGGATCTGGAGAGATTCCATCGCCCATCCAACATCCAACATCCAACATCCAACATCCAACATCCAACATCCAACATCCAACATCGGACGCGGACACGGCGCCGGACCCGGATCCGACGTCGGATTGGGTACATTAGAGCCATGGACGCGAGGACAGCGGGAGATCTGCGTGGTCGGCTGCGGCGGTGGGCACCGTGGCTCGCGCTGATCGTGCTGTCGCTCGGCCTCCACCTGTGGCGGCTCGGCGACAGGTCCTACCACCACGACGAGGCGATCCACGCCCACTCGGCCTACAACCTGTGGACCAACGGCAGCTACCGCTACGACCCGACGTACCACGGACCGTTGCTCTACTACCTGGTCGCCGGCTCCTACGTCGTGCTCGACGACTCGGACGTCACGGCGCGGCTGCCGGTGGCGCTCGCCGGGGTGCTGCTGATCTTCGTCGCCTACGCCCTGAGGCGGCCGCTCGGCGGTCGGGCGGCGTGGTGGACCGGGCTGCTCGCCACGCTGTCACCGATCACGCTGTACTACGGCCGGTTCCTCCGCATGGACGTGCTCGAGCTGCTCTGTGCATCTGCCGCCGCGGTCGCCGCGTGGCGCGCTGCCCGTGGCCGTGACACCGCATGGCCGTGGTTCGGCGTCTTCGTCGGGCTCGCCTTCGCGACCAAGGAGAACGCCTACGTCACCGGCGTACTGGTCGTCGGCGTGTGGGGCGTGCTCGCCGCGATGAACGGATTACGCCGGAGCCTGCCCGGAACGGTCCGATGGCTGTGGTGCCGTCGGTGGGGAGTCGTGACCGCCGTCGCCGCGTCGATCATCGTCACCGTCCCGCTCTACACGGTTTTCTTCCTCCACCCCGAGGACTGGCTGTTTCCCGCCCGGGCGATCTCGTACTGGTGGGACCAGCACAGCATCCAACGGGTCGCGGGCCCGCCCTGGTACCACCTGCCTCGTCTCGCCGCGTATGAGTTTCTGGCGATCGGCGCCGGTCTGGCCTGGGCGTTCCGGCGCGGCCGGCGGATGCGGCTCGTCGAGCAGGCGCTGTTTCTGTTCGGGCTCGCGTCGATCGGCATGTACGCCTACCTGGGCGAGAAGGTGCCGTGGCTCGGCGTCCATCAGGTCTGGGCCTTCCTGCCCCTGGCCGGGCTTCAGCTCGCCCGGACCTTCGGACCGCGGGGCCGGTGGTGGAGCCGCAGCCTGGCCGGCGTCGGGCTCGTCGCCACCGCAGCGGTCAGCGTCTCGGCGTCGTTCATCACCGACGAGATCTCGCCCAACCTCGACCGGGCGGAGATGATCGTCTACGTCCAGACCTGCCCGGAGATCGCCGCCCTCGCGCGCGAGGGGGTCGAGCTCGCCGAGCAGGGCTCCCCAACGGTGGCCGCGGTGTCCGGCGGCGCCGGGTGGCCGCTGACCTGGTACTGGCGGAAGACACCCACGTGGTGGTCCGAGCCCCGGGCCGACCTCCGACCGCCGCTGGTGATCTGCGACGCCGAGGACCAACAGCGATTCCGCAAGCTGCTCGGTCCCCGATACCGGGCGGAGCGGCTGCCGCTGCGCGCCTGGTGGGTGCTCGACCACGACTGGCCGTCGGCCGGCGAGCTCGCCCGCTGGCTGGTCGAACGGGTCCCGTTCGACGCCATCGGCTCGTCGGACATCGTCGTCTTTCGGCGCGGCGACGGAGAGGCGCCGACAGCCCGCGCCGCCGACACGCCGGCGGGGCTCGCCGCCGAGCTCGGCGTCGGCCGGGCGCGGCTGGTCGGTGACGGGTACCTGGCCGACCCGCGCGGCGTCGCGCTGGCCGCCGACGGCCGGTTGGCGGTCGCCGACGTCGGGTCCGATCGCGTCGTGCTGTTCGACGCCGACGGCCGCCAGCTCGACCAGGCGATCGCCGAGCCCATGGACCGGCCGGAGGGCGTGGCGTGGGCGCCGGCCGGCGTCCTGGTCGTGGCCGACACCTGGGGCCACCGGGTCGTGCTCGCCCGGCCCGGCGACGCCGAGGTCCGGGTGCTGCCCGCCCCGGACGGCGGCTGGTTCGGTCCCCGCGGTGTCGCGGTGGCGCCGGACGGCACGATCGCCGTCACCGACACGGGCAACAAGCGGGTCGTGCTGTACGAGCCGCGACCCGGCGCCGGCTTCGGCGTTCGGACGCTCGGCGGTGCCGGCGACGGACCGGGTCTGTTCAGCGAGCCCGTCGGCGTGGCGTGGCTCGACGATGACCGGCTCGCCGTGTGCGATACGGGAAATCACCGGCTCCAGATCATCGACCGGCGGGGCGCGGTGGACCGGGTCGTCGAGCTTGAAGGCGCCTGGTCCGACTTCTACTCGCGGCCGCAGGCGGCGGTGCTGCCCGACGGCCGGCTGCTGCTCAGCGACACGCCGGCCGGCGCGCTGTGGTTGGTCGACGGCGACGCCGCCCGGCGTCTCGACCTGTCGTCCGACGGCATCACGCCGACCGGCCTGGACGTCCGTGACGGCACCCTCGCCATCGCGGACCTCAACGGGCGGGTGTGGCTGTTCGAACTCAACTGAATTCTCAGTTCTGAATTCTCAATTCTCAATTGACATCGTATGTTGTCGAGCTGCAGGGGTGTGGATCTGCTGCGATGGAATTCAAAATTGAGAATTGAGAATTCAGAACTGCTGCGCTGCGCGCAGTGTGATGTGTCTCACACCCCGGCCCGATATTGTCAAAGCTCTTTGAATGAAGCGCTTCAGGCCTTGACCCTTGCCATTGAGCGGCCGCATTCTGGAATGGATGCAATGTGCAGATCCTGGGCACGGGGGGAAATGATGCGGAGACGACGTGGTTCAGCGGCGGGTTTCACCCTGGTCGAGGCGCTGGTCGTCGTCGCCATCATCGGCATCATCGTCGTTGCCGCGATCCCCAGCCTGCGCCGGGCCCGGATGCGCGCCGCCATGCTCGACACGGTTCGGGTGTTCGAGCAGGCGGCCGCGGTGTCGCGAATCAGCGCCATCAAGCGTGGCCAGAACGTCTGCCTGCGCGTCCTGCCGAGCGGCAGCCGCCAGCACCTGTCCAACTTCCGCGCCTGGTTCGACCCCAACCAGAACGAGATCGAGGACGCTGGCGAGCCGGTGATCGGCACCTGGCAGATCCGCAACACCGACGAGTGGTCGTTCGAGACCTCGTCGGACCACCCGATGTACGTGCTCGACTCGGCCGGCGGCGGCACCGCCCGCGGCGTCGTCTACCTGCCGAACGGCATGGCCCGGGTCGAGGCCGGCGGCCAGGTCGGCATCGGCCAGGGCGCCTTCGAGTATTACATCTGGCGCAACGGCCAGAAGTGGAACGTCTTCCAGATCTCGGTCTTCGGTGGGGCCGGAACGGTGCGAACGCTGATGAAGATCCCGGGCACGAGCAACTGGAGCGACAACTTCGCCTACTGGGAGTACTACTGATGACGCGGCCGACTCTCCGGATCGAGGACGGCTTCAGCCTGATCGAGGTCCTGATGGCGCTGCTCATCCTCGCCATCGTGTCGCTCGGTATCGCAGGGATGTTCTCGCACGCGATGGTGGTCAGCGCGTCGGGCTACGACTACGCCCGGCTGGCCTCCCAGGCGCGCTTCGTGCTCGAGGAGCTGCGCGCCCGGCCGTTCAACGATCCCACCCTCGTCGCGACCACCGGCACGACCTGGGTGCCGCAGACCGCGGTCTACTCCAACCGGAACTTCACCGCGACCTACGCCGTCGAGGACTTCGCCATCCACAGCTGGGCCGACCTGCCGAACTGGCCGGCGCCGGTCGGTATCAACCCGGCGACGGTGAAACGGATCACGGTGCGCGTCCGATCCACGGCGCAGAACCTCCAGGGCCGGCGCGAGCTGGTGGTGAGCGCACTCAAGGTCGCGGGGAACTGATCATGATGCCGTTGACCCGTCGTTCGTCGAGCTCCGGTTTCACGCTGATCGAGATGCTGGTCGCGATCACGATCTTCACCGTGCTGATGATCGGTCTGTTCAACCTGCTCGACTCGTCGACCCGGATCTCGAAGATCGAGGACGCGCTCGCCGACACCCAGGAGAACGTCCGCTACGCGACCTACCATCTGATGCGCACGGCGCGCATGATGGGCGGCTCGATCATGCCCTTCGCGCGCGGTGGCGCGGGCGGCAACGCCTGGCTCGCCGGCCAGGTGGTCGACAACCCGGCGACCAACTTCGCGATCTTCGGCACCACGCTGAACAACATGCCGGGCAGCGACATCCTGGTGCTGCGCGGCTTCTTCGACGTCGCGCCGTTCTTCATCTCAGAGGCCGACGTCGACCCCTCGGGCTACACCGTGACGATCCGCGAGCACGCCGATCCGGGCGGTCCCAACGAGCGGGTGATCAACGACCTGAGCGCCTTCGACACGATTCCGAACGTGTTCGCGGCGCCGGCGCGGGGGATCATCATCTCGACCAACCAGCTCGGCACGCAGTTCGCCCCGGGTGCGTGGAGGCTCG
>JASFPU010000331.1:0-4508 GCA_050115855.1 Holophagae bacterium | reverse complement strand
CACCTCGGCATCCAGCCCCACACCTTCAAGGACAACATCGAGTTTCTGTGTGAGGAGCTCGAGGATGACCTCGGGATCACGGTCGACCCGGTGATCAACAAGAAGGGCGCCGAGGTCCTGTTCATCATTCCCTCGGCCGACTACTTCGCCGATCCGGGAACCTACACCTTCGTCGGCTATCTGATGCTGTTCAAGCAGCTCGGGCTCGACTACACCCTATCGGCCTACGCCTCCGAGGGTGGCAACTTCGGTCTCTTCACGTCGCACGAGACGATCAAGAAGCTCAACTACAAGATCTACCACGAGGCCAAGCGGCTCGGCGTCAAGTGGATTCTCGGCGGAGAGTGCGGCCACATGTGGCGGGTAATGCACCAGTACATGGACACCATGAACGGTCCCGCCGACTTTCTCGAGGTGCCGAAGTCGCCGTTCACCGGCACGGTCTTCGACAACGCGAGATCGACCAAGATGGTCCACATCTGCGAGTTCACCGCCGATCTCATCCGCCACAACAAGATCAAGCTCGACCCGAGCCGCAACGACCGCTACCGGGTGACGTTCCACGACTCGTGCAACCCGGCGCGCGCGCTCGGCCTGTTCGAGGAGCCGCGATACATTCTCAAGCACGTCTGCAACAACTTCTTCGAGATGCCCGAGAACACGATCCGCGAGCACACGTTCTGTTGTGCCGGCGGGGCGGGTCTCGGCAACGACGAGAACATGGAGATGCGCCTGCGTGGTGGGCTGCCCCGCGGCAACGCCCTGCACCACGTCCAGCAGGAGCACGGCGTCAACCTGATGAGCTGCATCTGCGCCATCGATCGCGCGACCCTGCCCCCGCTCGCCGACTACTGGGCGCCGGGGGTGGAGATCAGCGGCGTCCACGAGCTGGTGGCCAACGCGCTGGTCATGGACGGCGAGGGTGAGCGCACGCTCAATCTCCGTGGCGAACCACTCAAGCAGGAAACGGAGGACACCACCGATGTATGACGCCGGCAAGATCATCGTCGGGATCGTGGTCTTCGTGGTGCTCGCGACCTCGCCGCTGTGGTTCAACGCGCTGACCGCGGAGACGCCCGAAGCGCCCGAGCTCCAGCTGCCGACCAACGGCTCGACCGCGTGTGTCGAGTCGACGGAGTACATGCGTGCGGAGCACATGGATCTTCTCAATCAGTGGCGCGACACGGTGGTGCGGTCCGGGCAGCGGGACTACGTGAGCACCACCACCGGCAAGGTCTATGACATGAGCCTGTCGCGCACCTGCATGAACTGTCACTCGAGCAAGACCAAGTTCTGCGATGCCTGCCACACCTACATGGCGGTTTCGCCCTACTGCTGGGACTGCCACGTGGAACCCAAGGAGGCCAACTGATGGGCGGGAACCGACGTGATTTCCTGAAGCTGGCCGGCCTCACGGCGCTCGGTGCGACGGGGGTGACCGCGGCGAAGGCGACCGCCGACAGCGTGTCGGCTGCCGAGTCGCACGGCGAACCGTCGACCGACGGAGTTCGCCTGGCCATGGTCATCGACCTGAGGAAGTTCGCCAACGACGACACCTTGACAAGAAAATGCATCGAGGCGTGCCACACCGCGCACAACGTGCCCGACTTCGGGGCGGACCCCAAGAATGAGGTGAAGTGGATCTGGACCGAGCCGTTCGAAACCGCGTTCCACTCTCAGGAGTTCCACTTCATCCGGGAGGACCTCAAGGGCAAGGCGACGTTGCTGCTGTGCAATCATTGCGACAACCCGCCGTGCACCCGCGTCTGTCCCACCGAGGCGACCTGGAAGCGCGAATCGGACGGCATCGTGATGATGGACTGGCACCGGTGCATCGGATGCCGTTATTGCGTCGTCGCCTGTCCCTACGGGTCACGCTCGTTCAACTGGACGGACCCGCGTCGGAAGATCGACGACCCGACGACCGACTACCCGACTCGGATGCGGGGCGTGGTCGAGAAGTGCACGTTCTGTGAGGAGCGGATCGCGCGCGGCCGACAACCGGCCTGCGTCGAGGCCTGCGACAACGACGAACTGGTCTTCGGCGATCTCAACGACCCGAACTCCAAGGTGCGTCAGCTGCTCGCCGAGAGAATGGCGATCCGACGCAAACCGGCGCTCGGGACGCATCCTGAGGTGTACTACATCATCGACGACCCGCGGACCCTCCAGGAGGTCGCACCGGCGGCGGTGGTCGAGGTTCCGGAGGGAGGCGACCATGCTTGAGAAAGCGCTCACCGGGAGTCGCACATACTGGACCTGGATCTTCTTCCTGCTGGTCATCATCGGTGCCGGTGCGGCGTGCTGGTTCTGGCAGCTGAACGAAGGTCTGACCATCACGGGGCTGAGCCGCGACGTGGTCTGGGGCTTCTACATCGCCCAGTTCACGTTCCTCGTCGGCGTCGCGGCGTCGGCGGTGATGGTCGTGCTGCCGTACTACCTGCACAACTACAAGGCGTTCGGCAAGATGACCATCCTCGGCGAGTTTCTCGCCATCGCGGCGGTCATCATGTGCATGACCTTCATCTTCGTCGACATGGGGCGACCGGACCGGATTCTCAATGTCTTCCTCCACCCGACGCCGCACTCCATGATGTTCTGGGACACCGTCGCTCTCGGCGGCTACCTCGTGCTCAACATCCTCATCAGTCGCGTGTCGCTGAGCTCGGAGCGACGCGGTGAGCCGCCGCCATCCTGGATCAAGCCGATCATCATCCTGTCGATCCCGTGGGCGGTTTCGATTCACACGGTGACAGCGTTTCTGTACGCCGGTTTGGCGGCGCGGCCGTTCTGGCTGACCGCGATCCTCGCGCCGCGCTTCCTCGCATCGGCCTTTGCCGCCGGCCCCGCGCTGCTCATCTTGCTCGCCTTCGTGGTGCGGAAGATCAGCAACTTCGACCCGGGCAAGGAGGCGATCAACAAGCTCGCCGAGATCGTGACCTACGCCATGATCCTCAACGTGTTCTTCGTGCTCATGGAGCTCTTCACCGCGCTCTACAGCGACATTCCCGAGCACGTCCACCACTTCCAGTTCCTGTTCACCGGTCTCGAAGGAAACAACACGCTGGCACCGTGGATGTGGCTGTCGGTGCTGCTCGCGGTCGTGTCGCTGGTCATCCTCATCAACCCGGCGACGCGTCGCAGCGAAACGACTCTCATTGTCGGCTGTGTCGCGGTGTTCGGTTCGCTGTGGATCGACAAGGGCCTCGGGATGGTCATCGCCGGCTTCGTGCCGAACCCGCTCGGCGAGGTGGTCCAGTACACGCCTACCGCGCCGGAGCTCACCATCAGCCTGGCGATCTACGCTGGCGGGCTGCTCATCATTACCGGTCTCTACAAGATCGCGCTCGAAGTTCGTGGTCAGATGCGGACCGAGTAGGTCGGTCCGAGCCGTCGATACGCTGAGTGTTCGCCCTCGACCCGCCGCGGTCGAGGGCCTTTTTGTGAGGGAGAGCCGATGAGTGATTCGAACTCGAGGATCGTCGTCGTCGGGGCCTCCGCTGCGGGGCTGCGTTGCGCCTGCCGGTTCAAGCGGCTGCGACCGAACAGCACGGTACAAATCGTCGAAGCCAGGGAGATCTTCTCCTACGGTGCCTGCGGCATGCCCTACGTCCTGTCGGGCGACATCGAGGAGCTGGCGGCGCTGCGACGGACGCCGTACGGTACGGAGCGCGACGCCGGTTTCTTCAGTGGCGCGAAGGGCGTCGAGGTGCTGTCGCCGTGGCGGGCGGAGTCGGTCGACACCGAGGCTCACCGACTGACGATCTCCGACGGCGAGCGGGAGCAGGGTGTCGACTGGGACGAGCTGGTCCTCGCGACCGGCGCGGAACCGCGCCGACTGCCCGGGCAGCCGGAGCACGAGCGGATCTGCACCTTCCACGTTTGGGACGACGTCAAGCCGCTCAAGATGGGTCTCATGCGCGGTGAGATCGGCGAGGTCGCGGTGGTCGGCGCCGGCCTCGTCGGGTGCGAGGTCGCCGAGGCCTTCCGCTCGCTGTGGGGCGCCGACGTCACCCTTGTCGAAGCCGCGCCGACTCCACTGCCGGAGATTCTCGATCCGGAGCTGGGCGAGGTCGTTGCACGGCATGTGGAATCCCAGGGCGTACGGCTCGTGGTCCGATCGCCGGTCGAGACGTTCATGCCCGATGACGACGGGGTCACCCTCCGCGCGGGTGGCCGCGAGATCCGCGCCGATGTGGTCGTGGTCGCGGTCGGCGTTCGTCCGTCAGTGGCGCTCGCCCGCTCGGCAGGCGTCAGTCTGGGCCCGACCGGCGCGATCCGCATCGACGATCGGATGGCGACGTCGGTGCCGCACGTCTGGGCCGCGGGCGACTGCGCCGAGGTCCAGCACGCGGCGACCGGCGGGCCGGCCTACCTGCCGCTCGGCTCACTGGCCAATCGACAGGGGCGGGCCCTGGGCACGGTGCTGGCCGGTGGCGACGAGCGTTTCGGTCCGGTCGCCGGAGCGGCGGCGGTCAAGGTCTTCAACCTCAACGTCGCCTCGGTCG
>JASFPU010000330.1:0-4513 GCA_050115855.1 Holophagae bacterium | reverse complement strand
GCCAAGGCCGAGCAGCAGGCGCGGCCCTTCAACCCATTCCTGCCACCCGATCCCGAGCTCGTCATCCGCGACATCGAGCCGTCTCACGTCGCCGTGCTCAACAAGTTCAACGTCATCCCCGAGCACCTGCTGATCGTGACCCGCGACTTCGAGCCACAGGACAGGCTGCTGACCCACGGCGATCTCGTGGCCCTGGCCACGTGCATGCACGACATCGACGGTCTCGGGTTCTACAACGGCGGAATGACGGCCGGCGCCAGCCAAAGCCACAAGCACCTCCAGCTGATTCCCCTGCCGCTCGGCGGCGGGCCGGAGCCGACGCCGCTCGACACCGTGCTCGTCGACCTCCCGGCGCCGGGTCAGATGACGGCGGTGCCGGCCTTCGACTTCCCTCACACGCTGATCTCTCTCGACGGTGCGCGGCTCGGCGCATCGCACGCCGACATTCTCTTCGACCACTACCGGCGCGGGTGCGCCGCGATCGGGGTCGTCGACGGAACCAACCCCTACAACATGCTGGTCACCCGACGGTGGATGCTGCTCGTCCCGCGCTGCCGCGAGTTCTGGAGCCGGGTCTCGATCAACGCACTCGGCTTTGCCGGTTCGCTGTTGGTTCGCGACCGATCCGAGCTCGACACGCTGTCCGCGGTCGGACCGCTCACCGCGCTGCGGTCGGTCGTCACGGAGACCGCGCCACCATGATCGGCGTCGACAAGGAGCCCGACATGCACCCATCTCACAACGCCGGAGCACCACCCCGAGTGATCCGGCGCAAATACCTGATCGACCCGAAGCGGCAGCTCAGAGCCGCGTTCATGACCACCTCGGTGGTGCTCGTCCTCGTGCTGCTCGTCAACGTCGGCTTCGCCCTCCTTCGTACGTCGCAGAGCTCGTTCCTCGCCGCAGTGGCACCTCAGCTGACACCGCTGCTCGAGGAGCAGAACACCGCGTTTTTCATCGTGATGATCGCCATGTCGGTCATCCTGGTCGTCGCGGTCTCGCTCAAGACGATCGTCGAAACCCACCGCACGGCCGGCGCCGTCTTCGCGCTGGGCCAACGCCTCGATCGGGTTCGACAGGGGGATTACCAGGTCTCGCTCAGGCTGCGGCGTCACGACAACCTGCAGGACCTCGAGCCCGTGTTCAACGCGATGGTGGCGGCGTTGCGCGACCGTGCCCTGTCCGAGGCGGAGCGCCTCGAGCGGCTCGCCTCGAAGGCCGACGACGTGGGGTCGGACGGCATCGAGATCGCCGCCTCGCTGCGCGAGCTGGCCGACCGAAAGCGCCAGCTCGGCAGTGGCAGCTGAGCCGGCGCCCGGCGGTCGGCCACCCTCGTCCAACGGTTTCGAGCCCGGCGACACCAGCGGCTGGACGTTGACCGCTCCCCGATTCGCCTCGTTCCGCCGATCATGGATCAGCGTTCGAGGAGGTCTCTGATCGTATCGGCCAGCTCGCTGAGCATGAAGGGCTTCTGGAGAAACACCGCGTCGTCCGACGACCCGCCGTAGGCCCCCATCGCCTCGGGTGTGTACCCCGACACGTAGACGACTTTCACGTTCGGGCGCTGCTCGGTCAGCGACTCGACCAGATCGGGCCCGCTCATCCGCGGCATCACCAGATCCGTGACCAGCAGGTCGATCGGGTCCGGATAGGCGGCGGCGACCTGGAGCGCGTCAACGCCGTCTGACGCCTCGAGGACCTCGACGCCGAGCGCGGCGAGGTATTCGGCCATCGCCTCGCGAATGTTCGCCTCGTCCTCGGTCACGAGCACGGTCCTGCCCGCGAGCTGACCGTCCGACCGCACCACCGGGCCGGGCGGAGTGGTCGGACCGTCATCGACCTGGGGCAGCCGGACCGTGAACGTGGTTCCGTGATTCACTCGGCTGTCGACCTCGATGCGGCCGCCGCTCTGCTCGACGATGCCGTACGCCGTGGCGAGGCCGAGCCCGGTCCCCTTCTCCATCTCCTTGGTCGTGAAGTAGGGCTCGAAGATGCGATCCTGAATCTCCGGATCGATGCCGACACCGGTGTCCCTGACCGCCAGCTCGACCTCACCGGTCCCGCCCCCGTCGCCCGGAACCGATCTGGTGCTGATCCGCAGACGACCGCCGCGCGGCATGGCATCCCGTGCGTTGACCGCGAGATTGACGATGACCTGCTCGAGCAGCGCCGGGTCGACCCGGGTCAGCCCGGCATCCGGATCGAGGTCGACCTCGAACTCGACGTCGTCGCCGAGCAGACGGGCCAGCATGTCCTCGAGACCGCGCACCAGCTGGTTGACGCGGACGATCTCCGGGTTGATCACCTGGCGCCGGCCGAACGCGAGCAGCTGCCGGACGAGGTCGGACGCACGGTCGGCGGCGCGATCGATCTCGGTCAGCCGTTGTCCGACCTTCGGATCGCCGCCCGCCGCCTCCCGGCGGCCGAGCTCGGCATAGCTCTTGATCACCATCAGGAGGTTGTTGAAGTCGTGTGCGATGCCACCGGCCAGGCGCCCGATCGCCTCCATGCGTTGCGACTGGCGCAGGCGGTCGTCCAGGGCGCGCACCATGAGATCGGACCGGAACGAGGCAACCGCCTTCTCGAGTGAGAACTGCTGCGCCAGGCTGATGACGACGAAGACCAGCAGACCGAAGAACACGATCGCCGCACGCGGCGACCTCGCGCCGGCATCCAGGTAGCCCATCAGATACAGGCCCAGGTGGACCAGGGGAAGGACAAAGGCGTAGAACGGCAGCAGGCTCTGCACCCGCCGGTCGGCCGGAGCCACCTGGTCGTCGTCCTCCTCGGGCCGCGTACAGGTCACCGCGACGGCAGTCAGACAGAACGGTGGTATCAGCCACACGACATCGACCGGATCGCCGATCACCGCCGTGAACAGGCCCGCGAAGTACAGGCCCTCGAGCAGGTCGCCGACCGCCAGCGCCGCTGTTGCTGTCGCGATCAGGGCGAAACAGCGCCGCCACCGCGAGCTCGACGACGCCCGATAGAGCAGGGCGAATCGGACCGTCAGGATCGTGTCGAGGGTGACGTAGAGGTTGAACGAGGCGAAGTACTGGGCGTTCTCCGACGGCTGCATGGCCCACGGCACGACCACGAAGTACCCGAACATGATCGCGATGAACAGCACCGCCGAGATCATCGAGTAGGGGTACAGGACGTCGCGGCGCGACCACCGGTCCTCGAGCTGGGGCTGTTGATCGCTGGCCAGGAACATCAGCAGGTAGAGCAGGATGTAGCAGACATCGACCGCGAGGTCGACCCAGCGCGGCAGCCCGGCGAGGCCTTGAACGAGGAACAGGTAGGTGCCGCACATCCAGAGCACCAGCGAAGTGATCAGCAGTCGCCAGAACCGCCGTTCCTCGAGCCCGGCGGCGTGCCGGGTCGTGACCGCGAAAAGGGCGATGAGCAGCGGCAGCACCAGTCGGTCGAGGTGCGCCGTCAGCCGTCCACGCAGGTACTCGGGACCCAGCTGCAGGAGATAGACCAGCGCGAGCAGCACGAAGGCGACGACGGCGACGCGGCCGAGGGAGCTCGACCACAGCCTGGACCACGTCGATCGCAGGTCGTCCATCAGTTCTCGTGCGGCCACGCGGTCCATTGTACCGGTCTGCGACACGCGGTCCGCTGAAGATGGTCCCGGACGAGCCGTTCGACCCGTCCCGGGACCGGTTGTCCGGTCGTCACCTCGCGGTTCTAGGGAACCGAGTTGCCCCAGGCCGAGACGTTACCCGACTCGAAGCCGTCGCTGAACAGCGCGTCGGTGATCGAGGACGCGCCATAGATGACCAAGGCATAATCCTGATCGGCGCCGGGCGTCTCGAGATGAACGTCCTGGTTCACCTCGGTCGCCTCGACCTCGATCGTCCAGGCGCCTGCGGCGGGGTTCTGGACGAACACGTTCTCGACCGTGTTGATGGTGTCGGCCGAGCCGCCCGGCGTCGACCACAGCCCCGCGTCGAGCCCGTGGTTGCCCCAGTACTCGGTGACACCGTCGGGAGCCGTCACCTTGAGCGTGACGTCGTTGATCCGGTGCGGCACCGACCCGGGGTTGCCCGGGGGGTCGGCGTACACCAACGTCACCTTCAACGCGTCCTGGCTCGCCGGCACGATCGCCGTGTAGCTGTCGGTCTCGAGCTCCTCGAGTACCGAGGTCTCGTCGACGACGTGGGTCAGCGCCGCCCGGTCGTAGGCGTTCTGGGCGTTCGGCACGCCCCAGCCCTGGCGCATCCGCGTCAGGTCGCCGTTCGGACCGCCGCCCGGCCAGTTGTACTGCTCCGCGGTGTTGATCATCAGCGCCTTCATGGTCGTGAAGTGGGGCCGCTCCTCGAACACCGTGCCGGTGCCGGGCTCGGTGCCCCAGACGTTGTCCGCCCACATCTGGAAAAAGAGCGCCGAGGTCCCGGCGACCATCGGCGTCGCGGCCGAAGTGCCATTGAAGCGATCAAAGTACGCCCCGCCGGAGTAGCCGCCCGGATCCGCGTCGGTGGTGTAGATGTAGTCGTAGAAGAAC
>JASFPU010000329.1:0-4515 GCA_050115855.1 Holophagae bacterium | reverse complement strand
CGCGATTCCGTGCTGTCCGCTGAGACCTGTCCCGCACGGAGGTCGATCGGAACGCGCCGTCTTCAGCTGTCTCCGGCTGCCGCGAACCCGGATTCAGGACAGCCGGAGCCGGGTGCGACCCGGCCCTCGGTGTGACGTTCTGACGGATGTCGAACCCGGGTTCCGGTCAGCTCGAGCTCGGCGGGGGGGCCGGCCCGCCGCCGTCGGAATCGTCGTCGGTGGTGGATCGGGACAGCAGCCGGCGCAGCCGGTCCCGCCAGACGGCGAGCCGGTAGACGAGCTTGCGCAGGAAGGTCCGAAACGGTTCGTTCGGGTTGGTGACGACGGTCTCGTTCTCCTGCTCGGTCAGCACCTTCTCCATGGGACTTCGAAAGACCGTCATGATCTGGCCTCCTGGTTCGTCATCAGGCGCCGGCGGCGGGCGCCGCCGCCGCGTCGTCGGCGTCGACGGCCGAGATCGCCTTGGCGATCGTCTTGCGGATCTCGGCCAGCTTGAATGGTTTGGCGATGAAGTCGAAGGCGCCCTTGGTGAGCGACTCGCGCGCCAGCTCGAGGGTCGCGTAGCCGGTGATCATGATGACCTTGGTGCGGGGCGACGCCTGGAGCACCCTGGCCATCACCTCGAGACCGTCGATCTCGCCCATCCGGATGTCGCAGACGAGGATGTCGAAGGTCTTCGCCTCGATCCGCTGGAGCGCCTCGGCGGGGTCGGTGAACGCCTCGACGACGTGGCCGTCCTTGCGCAGGCTCGCGAGCAGCCGCTCTCCGACGATCGGCTCATCGTCAACGATCAGAATTTCGCACCGTCTGTCCATTTTTCCTCCATGGTTTCATGCTCTCGACCACCCCGGAGAGCGCGGGGACGGCAGCCCACCCCCGGCCGTTCGGCGTCCGGTTCGGGGCCGACTGTTGCTCGATGAGCAGCGTCTTCTGGATCTTTCTCCGACGCCGGAACGCCTTGACGACCTGGAGCAGAATGAGCAGTGCGCCGCCGGAGCCGCTGACGAACAAGAAGAGCTTGCTGGCCGTGTTCAGGTAGGCGTCCCACTGGCTGGCGAAGTCGACCACGTCGAGCTGGTGCAGGTAGACCGGGATCGCGATGCCGCGGCTGACGACGCACAGCAGGATGATCAGGCTGGTCACGAGGCGGATGTACCGTTCGTTGACGACCTTGACGCCGTACACGCCGAGGTGGATCCCGATCAGCGATCCGAGGTACATGAGCATCGTCAGCCGGAGGTCGAGCAACCCCTGATACGCGTAGCTCAACGCGCCGTACGCGCCCATGAACATGGCGAGGTAGAGCTCGGTTCCGGCGGCGACCGCGGTCGGCACGCCGAAGATGTAGATCATCGCCGGCACCCCGATGAAGCCACCGACGCCGATCGTGCCGGCGAGGTAGCCGGTCGCGATGCCGACCAGCATCAGAATCCACAGGCTGACCTTGGTGTCGGCGACCGGGAAGTGGATGACCGGCGGCAGATTGAGCCGGCCCAGGAACTCGGAGATCCGCCGCGACGGACCGCTGTCGGTGTCGCCGTTCCCGCTCGAGCCGAGCGCGTCCTTGAGCATCGAGATCGCGACGACCGACAGGATCGTGACGAAGACCAGGCTGATGTAGAGGTTGGCGCCCGCGCTGCCGCCGGCGCCGTGGCCGTCGCCGCCACCCTTGAAGAGGTGGATGTTGATGAACACCGCGAGCTGAATGCCCGCGATCGCCGTCGCGAGAATGTACGCGGCGAGCTTCTTGTCGACGTTGCCCGCCTCGCCGTGCTTGCGCGAGCCGACCATCGCCTTGCCGAACTTGTGGGTGATGTTGCTCGCGACGGCGACCACGCCTTCGACCCCGAGGTTCATCATGCCCGGCGTCATGAAGAACGCTCCGCCGCTGCCGATGAAGCCGCTGAGGATGCCCCCGATGAAGCCGAGGAGAATCACCTGGAGCGCGGTGATCAGGTTGATGTCGACGTATTTGAGTGCAAGCAGTTCGTGCATGGTAGATTCCTATCCTTCGTCGGCGTCAGTCGATCTTCAGCAGCTGGAGGGCCAGCGAGGCGACGGTTCCGTAGGCGTACGCGATCAGCGGCACGAACAGGACCACGACGATCGGCGCCAGCCACATGTGCTGCTGGTGGAAGGCGCCGCCGATGAAGTCGAGGACCTGCTCCTGGTGGGTGAAGACCGCGAAGTAGGCGAGCACGATGAACGCCGCGAAGCCGAGCAGCTTCGCCGCCTGACGGCCGCCGAACGTGAACCTCGTCTTGAGCTCGTCGGACGTGATGACGGGCGTCTTGAGCCGGTCGCGGATCGACAGTGCGAGCTCGCGCGTCATCCTCGTCTGGGCCGCGTGGCCCTTGTCGATGAACACGTCACCGACGACGACCAGCGAGTACTTGTCCTGGTCGGCGAGGCTCGAGATGATCTCGTCGGTGCCGCCGTTGACGGTGCGTCGGCCGCCCGACCGGCCGATCCCGACCAGCTCCTCCTGGGTTCGTGCGAGGCCGCCGTCCTCCCGGGCGGGAACCGGCTCGTCGTCCTCGACGCCGCCGTCGTGCGCCTGGCGGCGGACGACCGGCTCGGGCGCCGGTTGATCCGCCACCGCATCGAGCTCGGTGCCGGCCGCGGCCTGGCTCGACGGGAGCAGCCGCACGAGCTCGATCGCCGCGCCCCAGCGCTGGGCCAGCGCGGTGATCTGGTGGTAGCTCGGCGAGCCGGGCTGGAACTGCTCCTGAATCCAGAGAATGCTGGTCTCGGCCATGGTGCACTGGATCCTGCGGCAGCCTTCGAGACTGGCGAGCACCTCCGGGATCGTGTCGGCGAACGGCTCCTGCTGGGGCGGGTAGGTGACGGTCACGATGCCGTCGTCGGCCTGGACCTGGAGGTCCGCCGCCGCGGTCTTCGCGTCGAGCGCGAGCCGCAGCTTGGCCTTGGCGGTGAGCTGGTGGTCGGCGAGGCGTTTGAGGCTCAACGGCGTCGGCCGGAAGTCGGTCAGGCCGGCGGTCTCGCACAGAATGCTCGCGGCGTTGGTCATCCCCATGTGCTCGAGGCTGAGCACGACGTCGAACTGGCCGGGCTCCCTGATGTCGGTGTGGTGGATGAAGCGGACCCAACGCTCGATGTCACGGTCGAGCTCGTCGACGTAGCGTTGCGCCTTGTCGGTCGGCAGGTTGAGCGAGCGCGACACCTGTTGGACACGGCTGTCGCGCGGGATCGTCAGCCCGACCCTCAGCCGGTGGTCGACACCGGGCAGCAGCAGATGGCCCGCGCGCCCGCAGTAGATCAGGTCGCCGGACTGTGCGGCGTCGCAGATCGCCGCCGTCAGGAACGCGAGGTAGAGGTTCTTCTCCTTGCTGAGCCGCTCCGGGAATGCCGGTTTCTTGATGACCGACATCTCGAGTCGACCGACCCTGATGCCGTACTCGCGGGCGCGGTCGATCAGGTCCTCCCTGGTCAGGATCGGCCAGCCGGTCTTGGCGGCGAGGCTCGATGCCAGCTCCTCCCGATCGTCCTTCGATGTGCTCGAGATCATCACGATAGCCATCGTCGACCATCCTCCTCCACAGACTGTTTCATGGGTTCCTTCTCCCTGACGCGAATGATGTTGCCGGACAGACGCGGGAAGTGCCGGAGGACCGTCGACTCGAGCTGCCAGCGGTCGGCGTCGAGGACGAGCAGGTCGACCCCTTCGTTCTCGATCAGGCTCGCGATCTCGTCATCGGTCGGACCGCTGACCGTCATGTGGGTCACGGACAGTCCGGCCAACCGCGCGTCCGCGATGACCTCGTCGAGCGACTGTTGGACCCACTTCGCCCAGCTCGCCGGGGGATCGGGCTGCCGGCCCCACTGGACGATGACGACACCGGCGTCCAACCGCTCCGCCAGGGCGAGCGCGTGATGCACGCACTTGAGGTCCTTGCCATCGGGACCGAACGGCACCAGGATCTTCTTCCGGGTCACTCCACGTCGCCTCCCCACGACACGCCGAGCGGTGAATCAAGATCCGTGCCAGAAGGAGCATGTCGCGATTTGTCAAGAGGTTACGAGAATCGTCGGGGGCCGGTCCGCGCCGGTGTGTTCCACATCGAAACATGCGCTGCTCAGCCGTAGCTGATTGTTTTGTCAGAAACGATGGTGGTAAAGGGGTTCTGACGGAAGTTTCAATGTGAAACGGCCGGCGAGGGGATGCCGGCGACGGGGTGTGAGCGCGCTGCGTCTAATTGAGGCCGAACCGTTTGATCATCCGCCACAGCGTCGTCCGCGGCACACCGAGGATCTCGGCCGCCTCGCTCTTCCGGCCTTCGGTCAGGGCGAGCACCTGTTGCAGGTACTCGCGGGTCTTCTCGTCGAGCGACGGCCAGCTCTGGCGCTCGACGCTGCTCATCGACAGCTCGCGCAGATCCGACGGCAGATCGGCCAGCCCGATCTCGGCGTCGTCGGTCAGCGCCGCGGCCCGCTCGACGATGTTCTCGAGCTCGCGGACGTTGCCCGGGAAGGGGTAGCGGAACAGCACCTCGA
>JASFPU010000328.1:0-4523 GCA_050115855.1 Holophagae bacterium | reverse complement strand
GCGCCCCCGCGATCTCATCGGCCGCCGCGCGGTCGTTGGGGTTGGTCATCGCCACTTTGACCTGGTCGCCGACGGTCTGGAACGGGACCGCTTGGAGCCGTCGGCCGATGTCGGTCGGCAGCAGCTTCCGCACCTCGAGCGGTGAGTGCAACAGCTTGACCCGCGAGACGCTGGGCACGCCGAGCTGCTTGGACAGGGCGCCGAGCAACATCGACTCGTCGACGTAACCGAACTCGAGCAGCTGCGTGCCGAGACGACCTCCGGTCCTGTGGCAGGTTTCCAGTGCGGTGTGGAGCTCCGCCAGCGACAGCACCCCTTTCGCGATCAGGATCTCACCGAGACGCTGCATGATCCACGCAGTGTACCTCGAACCCGGTGCGCACTGCTCGACGGCGGGGAACAACGCCGATCGAGACGCCCCACGGACTGTGCAGCCGGGATGACGATCGAGGTCGCTGTCGACGCCGAGGGAACGTCCTCGGTCCGTCGCGGGTTGCTCTTGGTCGAGGAGGTGGCCGTGGGAGTCAGAATCGAGACCGATGCCATGGGCGAGATCGAGGTCCCCAACGACCGGTACTGGGGCGCGCAGACCGCACGGTCGCTCGCCAACTTCAAGATCGGAGACGAGACCATCCCGCGCGAGCTGATCCACGCGCTCGGCGTGATCAAACGGGCGGCCGCCGAGGTCAACGCCGAGCTCGGCGAGCTGCCCGTCGACGTCGCCAACCTCATCGTTCGCGCCGCCGACGAGGTGATCGCCGGCACCCTGGATGACCACTTCCCGCTCGTCGTCTGGCAGACCGGCAGCGGCACCCAGACCAACATGAACGTCAACGAGGTCATCGCCAACCGGGCGATCGAGATCTCGGGCGGGACGCTCGGGGGCAAGAACCCCGTCCACCCCAACGACCACGTCAACCGCGGCCAGTCGTCCAACGACGCCTTCCCGGCGGCGATGTCGATCGCGGCCTCCGGCGCGGTCGCGACCCGGCTGACCACGGCCCTCGCCCACCTGCGCGACGCCCTCCGCGCCAAGGCCGACACCTGGCGCGACATCGTCACCATCGGCCGCACCCACATGATGGATGCCGTTCCACTGAGCCTCGGCGACGAGGCCGGGGCCTGGGCGAGTCAGCTCGACGCCGACCTCCGCCGGATCGAGTCCGCCGCCGAGGACCTGCTCCAGCTGCCGCTCGGCGGGACCGCGGTCGGGACCGGTCTCAACGCCCACCCCGACTTCGGCCGGCTCACCACCGCTCGGATCGCCGCGCTGACCGGTCGGCCGTTCGTGGTCGCCGCGGACCGATTCTCGGAGATCGCGGCGCACGACGCGCTGGTGGCACTGAGCGGCGCGCTGCGGACCACGGCCGTGTCACTGATGAAGATCGCCAACGACGTCCGGCTGCTCGGCTCCGGCCCGCGCGCCGGACTCGCCGAGCTCCGCCTGCCGGCCAACGAGCCGGGTTCGTCGATCATGCCGGGCAAGGTCAACCCGACCCAGGCCGAGGCGGTCACCATGGTTGCCGCCCAGGTCATGGGCAACGACGCAACGGTCGGGATCGCCGGCTCGAACGGGCAGCTGCAGCTCAACGCGTTCAAGCCGGTCATCATCGCCAACGTGCTGCAATCGATCCGGCTGCTCTCCGACGCTGCGCGGAGCTTCGCCGACAACTGCGTCGCAGGGCTCGAGCCCGACCGGAAACGGATCGGCGACCACGTCGAGTCGAGCCTCATGCTCGCCACCGCCCTCAACCCGCACATCGGGTACGACGCGGCGTCCCGGGTCGCCAAGAAGGCCCATGCCGAGGGCATCACCCTGCGGCAGGCCGTGCTCGACCTCGGTCTCGCCGACCCGTCGGATTACGATCGGTGGGTCCGTCCGCGGGCGATGGCCGGAATTACCGACACCGACGGAGAGTGACCCGGGGCACTTTTCCCGCGCGTTTCCCGGCGCTACGGTGGAGATGACAACTCACCATCGACTTCCGGGAGGGCCCATGTGGAAGAAGGACGAACAGGACAGTGCTTCCGTGACACCGGCGACCGGCACGCCGACGCCCGCCGTCGCTCCCGACCGACCGCCACGGCGGTCGGCTCCAACCTCGTCCGAGCCGGCCACGATCGGCCGATCGATCACGATTCGGGGCGATGTTACGGGTGATGAGGATCTCATGATCCAGGGCAGCGTCGACGGGACGGTCGACCTCGAGAAGCACAACGTGACGGTCGGTCCCGAGGGCCGGGTCAAGGCCGACATCACCGGCCGCACGGTCACCATCGAGGGCGAGGTCGAGGGCAACGTCCGCGGTCAGGAGCAGGTGGCGCTCCGGTCGGCATCCAAGGTCACCGGCGACATCGTCGCACCGAGGGTCGTGCTCGAGGACGGCGCCAGCTTCCTCGGCAGTATCGACATGTCCCACAAGCCGGGCGTCGCGAGCCAACCGAAACCGACGCCGACCCGGGACGCCGCGACCCCGCCACCGAAGAGCGAATCGAGCTCGACGTCCGGCGCGTCGGCGATGTCGAAGGGATAGGTGGCGCGCACCCGATCCGCACCGCAAGGTCCCGATCCGAGTGGCTCCCGATCCCGCGAGCCTGTGCCGGACTCGCACGACGAGGTCGTCCACGACGCACCCGCGCTGGCCGAGCTGTTCACGGGTCGCGGCTCGGATGCCGGTGGACGCATCCTCGACCTCGGCGTCGCATCGCGCCGCAACTTCGAGTTCTACGCATCGGTGGCGACCGGTGTGCGGTTCCTGGGACTCACGGATCCGCACAACCTCACCGCCCTCCGAGACCTCGAGGCGGTTGCCTTCGAGCGTCGCCTTCGGGAGCTGCTCCCGGTCGGCCGCGAGGTCTTCGACATCGTGCTGACCTGGACGTTCTTCGACCATCTGGGCCCGGCGCAACCGAATCATCTGAGTCGTCACCTCGCGGCGATCTCGGTGCCCGGCGCACGGCTCCACGCGATGATCTCCATGTCCGAACGGATGGCAGCCGTCCCCGATCGGTTCGAGATCGTAGGCACCGGGAGGCTCGGCTACCTCCCGACGCGTTGCGATCAGGTGCCGGCGCCGTGCACTCCGCCGGCGAAGATCGAGGCCTGGCTCGCACCGTTCCGCGTCGAGCATGCGGTTGTCCTCCGACACGGCATCCGTGAGGTCCTCGCGATCCTCCCGTGAACCGCGGCCCGCACGGCGGGCACCTCGGAACCGGGTACACTGACGACGTCACGTCGATGGAGGCGCCCATGCACCGATGGCTCGCAGTATTCGTCGTCCTCGTCGCGGCCGCACCAGCGTCGGCCCAGACCCTGTACCTGCCGGCGGCGGCCAATGTCGAGGGTGTCAACCAGACCCGCTGGCGGAGCGATGTCCAGGTCAAGGCGCAGGGTGGGACCGGCGCCTCATTCACGGTCGAGCTGCTCGAAAGCGGCGCGAACAACAGCCAACCGATCGCCCTCGATTTCACCGTCGGCGTCGGCCAGAGCCTGCGCCTCGGCAACCTGCTCGACACCGGTTTCGGCTTCGAGGGAACCGCGGCGCTGCGGCTGACCGCCACCGCGGGCCGCATCGCCGCCACCAGTCGGACGTACAACGATGCGCCCGCGGGCACCTACGGACAGACCGTGCCCGCAGTGACCGACGAGGACGCCATCTCGTACGGTGACGACGCGACGGTGATCCTCCTGTCCCGCTCGCCCGATCCGGCGACCGGCTTCAGGACCAATCTCGGCCTGGTCAACCTGACCGGCGGCCAGATCGCCGTCGAGATCGACCTCTTCGCCGCCGACGGAACGAACCTCGGTGCGGTGTCCCGGTCGCTCCGACCCTTCGAGCACCGCCAGCTCAACGACGTCTTCCACCTGGCCGGCGCCGACGACGTTCCCGACGGCTACGCGGTGGTCCGCACCACGAGCGACGGCGGGCGGTTCCTCGCCTACGCCTCGGTGGTCGACAACGGCACGGGCGACGCGATCTTCCTGCTCGGCAGACCGGACGAGGCCGAGGCGGTGCCGGCCGCACCGCGCCTCGTCGTTTTCGAATCGTTTCTGCGGCCCGGTTGACCGGTCTGTACGAGCGCCGGGACGGCGCTCAGACAGCTCCAGAACGACTACGCGAGCGACAACGTGCTCATTGTCGAGCACGACGTCGACGCGACGCTGGCCGGCCGACTCGACCTGTGGTTCGACGCCTACGCCCTACCGGGGACCGTCTATCTGCCGCTGGTGATGGTCGACAGCGGACACCAGATCAGCAACGGGAGTGAAGAGTTCCAGGCCGTTTACAGCGACATGATCGATGATGCACTGCAACGTCCGACGGGCGCCGACATGGCGGTCGACGCCGAGCGCTCGGGCACGCTGCTCCGGTTCGACGTCCGGCTCGTCAACCGAAGCGGAACGACCCTGTCGGCGGACAACGAGGCGACCCTCACGGCCCTGATCTGGCGCGAACCGGCCGACCCGACCGCGCTGCCGTTCGTCTCCGCCGGCGGCACGGCCGCGATCACCAACCTGGCCG
>JASFPU010000327.1:0-4525 GCA_050115855.1 Holophagae bacterium | reverse complement strand
ACAGAGCCCCGGTGCCGACCACGACGACGGCGGCAGCCGCCACCGCGAGCCACGCACGCCGGAGTCTGCGATCGGGCAGATCGACGGCCGCCAACGCCGCCGCGACGGCGTTGTCGACGACGTCGCTGGTGTCGCCCTCGAGCTGTTCCCGCCACCAGGCGCGGCAGATCGGGCACTGCGAGCGCACGATCTCGGCGCGGGTGGCGGCCGCGTCGTCGAGCCTGCCGAGGGCGAGGTCGAGGACGAGGCGTCCGTGGTCAGGGCAGTCGGGTGCGTACATCTCTTCTCTCTCCACTCACTAGGACGCACCAGCGGCGTCGAGGTAACACCCGAGGTCAGTCGCCCCGCCGAAGCTCGTCGAGCCGCACGCGGAGCCGCTTGCGGACCCGCATCAGCCGCATCTTGAGCGCGCCTTCCGTCAGCCCGAGTCGATCGGCCATGGCCGTGATGGACTCACCGTTGGCCCGGGCGACGAGCAGCTCCACGACCTCCGTGTCCTCGCTGTCGAGCGCCGTCATCATGAGCCGGATCTCTGCGATCCGCTCGGCGTGCAGGTGCGGGTCGTCGCCGGACTCGATGTGCACCGCGGCGTCGAGCTCGTCTTCCCTGCGCACGGCGAGCCGGCGAAGGTGATCTCGCGCCGCGTTCGCCGCGATCCGTCGCACCCAGGCGGTGAAGCTCCGGGGGTCCTGCAACCGGTCGAGCTGGGTCCAGGTCCTGATCGCAACGTCCTGGGCCAGGTCCTGGGCGGTCTCGCGCCGGCGGACGCCGCACGCCACGAGGGTCGACGTGATCGCGTCCCGGTGACTGTCCAACAGCTCGGTGAACGCCCCCTGGTCACCCGCCCTGGCCCGGCGGACGAGAACCGCCACGGCATCGAAATCTCTGGCACCTGCCATGTGAACTCAGGATACGACACTTGACGGCCAGCACCCCGCCCCGGTCATGCTAACCTCCGCCCTCAGAATGACGCACGGCACAGCCCTCCCCCGACTGCTCGGCAGCCCCCGACCCGCCCACCTGGTGCTGTCCGACGGCACGGTCTTCGCCGGGTTCTCCGCTGGTGCAGCTGCGGTCGTCGAGGGAGAGGTGGTGTTCAACACCGCCATGACCGGCTATCAGGAGATGCTCACCGATCCGTCGTACCACGGACAGATCCTGTGTCTGACGACGTCCCACGTCGGCCAGGTCGGGATCAACGCGTTGGACGCCGAGTCCGACCGGGTCTGGGCCCGGGCGTTGGTTGTCCAGGACCTCGACCTCGAGCCGTCGTCGTGGCGTGCGGAGTCCGGCGCCGACGACTGGCTGGCCCGGATCGGCGTCGCGGTCGGGTGGGGGTTCGACGTCCGTGCGGTGGTGCGCCACATCCGAACCGCCGGTGCGGTCCCGGGCGTGCTGGTCACCGACGGCACTCCGCCCGATCGTCTCGTCGAGCACGCGCGTCAGGCGCGCGGCACTGACGGCTGCGACCTCGCGCACGAGGTCGCCTGTGGCGAGGCGTACGCCTGGGACAAGGGGCCCTGGCAGTCGCCGTCCGCACCGCTCGACCACGCCCCGGCCGGCGACCGCCCTCCGGTGGCGGTCATCGACTACGGCGTCAAGCGGTCGATCCTGCGCCGGCTCGTGGCGGAAGGGCTGCGGGTCCGGGTGCTGCCACCCACCGCATCGGCGGACGAGGTGCTCGCCGACGGCCACGCCGGGGTCGTGTTGTCCAACGGTCCGGGCGACCCGGCGGCGGTGACCGGTGCCCGGGAGCTCATCGAAGGGCTCATCGGCAGGATCCCGGTGCTCGGCATCTGCCTCGGCTGCCAGCTGCTCGGCCTGACCCTCGGTGGGCGTACGGTGAAGCTGCCGTTCGGCCACCACGGGGGCAACCACCCGGTGCGCGAGCTCGACGGCAACCGGGTGCTGATCACCTCGCAAAACCACAACTACGCGGTCGAGGAGTCGTCGCTGCCGCGCGAGGTCGAGGTGACGCACATCAACCTCACGGACGGCACGCTCGAGGGGCTCGCGCTGCCCCGCGCCGGGGTCGAGGCGGTCCAGTTCCACCCCGAGGCGGCGCCCGGACCGAACGACGCCACCGGGCTGTTCACCCGTTTCGCCCGGCGTTGCCGCGGGGAGCAGCCGTGAGCCGCCCGGCGATTCCCGAGTCGGTATGTATCCTCGGCGCCGGTCCGATCCGGATCGGCCAGGCCTGTGAGTTCGACTACTCCGGGGTCCAGGGTGTCAAGGCGCTGCGCGAGGAGGGCTGCCGGGTCGTGCTGGTCAACTCGAACCCGGCGACCGTGATGACCGACGCCCGGCTCGCCCAACGCAGCTACGTCGAACCGCTCAACCTGGCGTCGGTGATCGCCGTGCTCGAGCGCGAGCGACCCGACGCGCTGATCCCGACGCTCGGCGGACAGACCGCGCTCAACCTGGCGGTCGAGCTGGAGGAGCACGGCGTCCTCGAGCGGCTCGGCATCCAGCTGCTCGGCGCGTCGGTGCGGTCGATCCGCCTGGCCGAGGACCGGGAGGAGTTCCGCAGCGCCATGACCGCCGCCGGGCTGCCGGTGCTGCCGGCGGCGACCGTGACGTCGATCGAGGACGGGCTGGCGGCGCTCGACACCATCGGCCTGCCGGCCATCCTGCGACCGTCGTTCACGCTCGGCGGCTGGGGCGGCGGCACCGCCCGCGACCGGGCCACGTTCGAGCAGCTGCTGCGCCACGGTCTCGAGGCGTCTCCCGCCCACCAGGTGCTGATCGAGACCTCGGTGCTCGGCTGGAAGGAGTTCGAGCTCGAGGTGATGCGCGACTCGGCGGGCGCCTTCGTCGTGGTGTGCTCGATCGAGAACCTCGACCCGATGGGTGTCCACACCGGCGACTCGATCACCGTCGCTCCGGCCCAGACCCTGACCGACCGGGAGTACCAGGTGCTGCGCGACGCCGCGCGTGGCGTGCTCGACGCGGTCGGCGTCGCGACCGGCGGCGCCAACGTCCAGTTCGCGGTTGATCCCACCGACGGCCGGTACGCCGTCATCGAGATGAACCCCCGGGTGTCGCGATCGTCCGCCCTGGCGTCCAAGGCAACCGGTTTCCCGATCGCCCGCATCGCGGCCAAGGTCGCCCTTGGCCGCCGGCTCGACGAGATCGAAAACGACATCACGGGCACGACACCGGCCTCGTTCGAGCCCGCCCTCGATTACGTCGTGGTCAAGATCCCGCGCTTCGCATTCGAGAAGTTCCCGGGTGCCGAGCCGGTGCTCGGCACCGCCATGAAGGCGGTCGGCGAGGTCGCCGCGATGGGTCGGTCGTTCGAGGAGGCACTGCTCAAAGCGGTGCGTTCGTTGGAGATCGACCGTGACTCGCTCGACGCCCCGTCCGATCTCGCCCGAGCCGACGACGGTGAGCTCGCCGCCCGGCTCGATGTGCCGTCGCCGGAACGGTTGTGGCAGCTCGCTGAAGCGTTGCGGCGCGGGTGGAGCGAGACCCAAATCTTCGACATCACCGCCGTCGACCCGTGGTTCCTGCGCCGGATCGCCGGCCTGGTGGCTGCGGAGCGGCGGCTCGGCGAGGCGGATCTCGACCTGCCGACGCTGCACGCCGCGAAGCGGCTCGGCTTCGCCGACAGCCAGCTCGCGCGCCTCCGACAGACCGATGCCGACAGCCTACGGTGCCAACGGCTCGACTTCGGTCTGCGTCGCGTCCGCCGTCGGGTCGACACCTGTGCCGCCGAGTTCGAGGCCCGGACGCCGTACCTGTACGGCAGCTACGGTGACCGTGACGAGCAGCCGGCGGCGCGGCGGTCGGTGGTCATCCTCGGCGGCGGTCCGGTGCGGATCGGCCAGGGCATCGAGTTCGACGCGTGCTGCGTCGAGGCGGTGGCCGGGGTCCGCTCGGAGGGCTTCGAGGCCGTCATGATCAACTGCAACCCGGAGACCGTGTCGACCGACTACGACGCCGTCGACCGGCTCCACTTCGACCCGCTGCACATCGAGGACGTGCTCGACATCTGTGACGGCGAACGGCCGGTCGGCGTCATCGTCCAGCTCGGCGGCCAGACCCCGCTCAAGCTGGCCGGCGACCTGGAGCGCGCCAAGGTGCCGATCTGGGGCACGCCGCGGGACGCGATCGATCGCGCCGAGGATCGCGGCCGATTCGCCGAGCTGCTCCGCGACCTCGGCCTGCGTCAGCCGCCCGGTCGGATGGTGACCTCCGCGGACGACGCCGAGTCCGCCGGTGACGAGCTCGGCTACCCGCTGCTGGTTCGGCCGTCCTACGTGCTCGGCGGTCGGGCGATGGAGATCGTCTACGGTCCCGACGAGCTCCACCGCTACCTCGAAGCCGCAGCGGCGGTCGACCCGGACCGCCCGGTGCTGCTCGACCACTTCCTCGAGCAGGCGTCGGAGGTCGACGTCGACGCCGTCGCCGATGGCGAACGGGTCGTCATCTGCGGCATCATGGAGCACATCGAGGAGGCCGGGGTCCACTCGGGGGACTCGGGCGCCGTTACGCCGCCGGTCAGCCTGCCGCTCGAGCTCCA
>JASFPU010000326.1:0-4536 GCA_050115855.1 Holophagae bacterium | reverse complement strand
GATCGCTGTGGGTCGGATCGATGGAGATGGCACGTTTGCCTCAACGCGCCCTTGGCGATAATCAGCGGCACGCCCGCCGCGACTATCGAAGTTGCGGAGCGCGAGGCTAAACGGAGCCGGAGTGGGCGCGTTCCGCGTCACCGACTCCCGGCCGGCGGAAGGTGCCCGGCCGAAGACCCGCCGGCCGATCGTTCCGGTGACTGAGTTCTCGTCCATCCGAGCACCCGAGGGCCGTGCTCGAGGTTCACCCGAGCGGTGACGACAGCGCGCCACCCGCGGGTCCGTCCGACCGCGACCACCTCGACCTCGTGCAATCCGACCCGGGTCACCGTCGAGCTCATGACGCCCTCCCCGAGCCGCCGCTCGTCGACCCCGGTGTCGTTGGCGTCGACCGCGAGCTCGGCGAGAGTGGCGGCCATCGCGGCGTCGACCAGCGCGGTCAGCCGAACGGTCCGCTCGAGGTGCTCGTGGCTGGTGATTCTCGGCTGGATGCCGGCCGCGACCACTGCGACCATCAGTGCCACGATGGCGAGCGCGATGATGGCGAAGATCAGCGCCACGCCGCGTTCGCGGCGCCGGATCACCACGACCTTCCTCCGGACGCGCCGCGCAGCGCGAAGCCGAGCCGATCGGTCCGCCGCTCCGGCTTCACCGTGCCCGAACCGGTCGGATCTCGGTCTGCGTTCGGGTTGACATTCGCCTCGAGCTCGATCCGGATGAGCCGCCCGTCATCGAGTCGCCACCGCCACCCCTCGACGCCGCGCAGGACGACGCGCCCGTCGGCCGGCACCGCGCCCGGCGGCACGCCGGTCCTGACCAGCGTCCCGTCGACCGCGGCGAACGCCACCCAACCGCCGTGCTGGCCGATCAGGACGAGCGGTCCGTCCGTCCATCCCAGCGCACCGCCGACCACCGCCGTCGCCTCGAACAGGTCGCGACGCAGCCACTCGCCGGCGAGCACGAGATCGGGGTTCCGCGTCGCCTCCGCAGTGGTGTGCATCAATCGGGTCGATTGGATGACGAGCTGCGCGGTGAGCACCGCGATGGTCCCGAGCAGGGCGAGCACCACGAGGAGCTCGACGAGCGTCGTTCCACGCTGGCCGGCCCGCAGCCTCACGGACGCCACACCATTGTCTGGATCGCGACCGCCATCGGCTCTCCGGCCGCGGCGGAGTGCGAGCTCACCGACACCAGCACGAGATCCGACACCCCCGCATCGTCGATCCGGATTGTGGTCCGAACTTCGGTGCCCGTCGTGGTCCCGACATCGGCGGCTCGATCGACGGTCGCCGGCACCAGCGGCCTCGCACCGGATCGGATCTCCTCGAGCGTCGCCTCCGCCACGCGGACCAGCTCGCCACGCACCTCGAGGCGGCGCGCCGCGGTGGCGTGCGCCTGCAGGAACGCCGCCGCGACCAGCACCGCCATGGCGAAGATCGCGAGCGCGGCCACCGCCTCGACGAGGGTGAAACCGCGGTCCGACCGGAGAACGCGAAACGCGAGCATGGGCGGTCTCATGCTAGCTCAGTCTCAGCAGATCCTGGATGTTGGATATTGGATGGGCGTCGGCGTCGCGCCCGTTCCGGGATGTCGGGGTGACGGAGCAACCGCAGATCACGCCGATCGCCGCAGATTCGTTGATTGGATCAACCGCCACGACGCGAAGATCGCGCGTCACCGGCGATGTCCTTAGCCACTGCCTCGATCTCCGCGACTTCAAGAGCTGCGGCGGGCGTGCCGTCTTTAACATTGTGCCGAGCGCGCTCCGGCCATCGTGGTGATGATCACAATGTTCAAGGGGGCATCCCGCGCTCGGCCGGCGGGCGAGTCAGGCCGAGATCGCGAAGCGAGGTCGGCGCTGACCGCAGCCAGGCGAGGGTGGGACGCCGCGCGCGAAGCGCGCGAGCGAACCCCGAGCCCGAGCGTTCAACCTCGCGCAGACGTACCGGCCAGCAGGAAGGCCGCCGACGTCCGATCAGCGCGGCCGCAGATGATCCGGCGTCCTTCGAGCGCCGGGCTGATCGGGCGATGCTGGGTCGACTCCGCCGCCAGGCGGTGGCGACCCAGAAGGCCGATGATCCGGGACAGCGTCCGATCGCTACCCCGCGATCCCGAGCAGCTCGGCGAGCTTGGCTTTCGAGCCAGCCTCGACCTCGTCGTGGAGCGAACGGCCGTGGGAGTCCATGCTCACCACGACCGGGAACTTGTCGACCTGAATCACCCAGAGCGCTTCCGGCACGCCGAACTCGTCGAGCATGAAGACGCGCTCGACCTTCGGGATGGCGCGGGCCAGAACCTGGGCTGCGCCGCCGATCGCGTGCAGGTAGACCGCGCCATGCTCGCCGAGGCCGGCCAGAGTCTTGGCGCCCATGCCGCCCTTGCCGATCACGCCACGCAGCCCGTAGCGGCCGATCACGTCGGCCTGGTACGGCTCCTCACGGATCGACGTCGTCGGTCCCGCGGCGACGAAGTCCCAGCTGCCGTCGTCGTTGTGCGCGACGACCGGTCCGCAATGGTAGATCACGGTGTCCTTCATGTAGGGCGCGACGTCGTCACGGTGCGCCTCCATCAGCCACTTGTGCGCCGCGTCGCGACCGGTGATCATCCGACCGGTCAGTTCGACGAAGTCGCCGACCTCGAGCTCGCGGATCCGCTCCTCGCTTACGGGCAGCTTCAGCTCAGCCATGTCGCCTCCCCCCGGTCGTCGATGCTCACTGCCGCTTTCCGATCGGCCCAGCACATGTAGGTCACGGTCACGAAGTAGCACGCGGGCAGTCGGTCGAGCACGCCGATTTTGACCGCGAGCAGCGTCGTCCTACCGCCGAATCCCATGGGCCCGACCCCGAGCTGGTTGCCCTCGCGCAGCAGCCGTTCCTCGAGCTCGGCGAGCTCGGACACCGGATTGGTGTCGGCGATCGGACGGAGGAGCTGGCGCTTCGACATCTCGAAGGCCGACACCCGGTCACCTCCGACGCACACACCGAGCACACCGGGGGCACAGCCCTTGCCCTGGGCCTGGAACACGGCGTCGAGCACGGCGCGTCGGACCCCGTCGAGATCACGGCCGGCTTTGAGGCCGGTATCGGGCAGCTTGTACTGTGTGCCGACGTTCTCGCTGCCGCCGCCTTTGAGGATCATCCGCACCTCGAGACGAGGCTCGTCCCACTCCTCGAAGTGGAGAAAGGGGATGCCGCGTCCCGTCCCATCGCCGGTGTTCCGCCCGGTCAGGGTGTTCACCGCGTTGGGACGGAGGAACTTCCGTTCGGTGGCGAGTCGTACCGCGGCCTCGAACTGCTCGGCGACACGCCGGGTCGACACCCCGACCGGATGGTGCAGCCACACCACCGGGGTACCGGTGTCCTGGCAGATCGGCGCAGACGTGCTTCGGGCAAGCTCGATGTTGTCGAGGATCGTTCCGAGCGCCTTGTCGGCGAGGTCCCCCGAGCGTTCATCCGCACGGCCTTTTTCGATCGCTCTCACGACATCTTCGGGCAGCTGTGTCGAGGCTCGTCGGATGAGCTCGACGAAGGTCTCGGTCAGATTTTCGTAGGCCGCCATCACCACCTCCTGTTCGGAGGAGGATTATACGCCGCCCGAGGCGAATGTGCCGATCGCGGTGGCCTCGTGCCGGGATTCACAATGGTCGAAGTCAGATGTTAGAAGTTAGATGTTAGAAGTTAGATGTTAGAAGTTAGATGTTGGATGTTGGATGTTGGATGTTGGATGTTGGATTGAAATGTGAAACGTGAGGCGTGGAGCCCGGGGCGTACGCCGCGGACGCCCGGTCAGGCGAGCAGCTTGGTGCGCAGGATCATGACCTCGAACGCGACACCCGCCTTCTGGCACGCGCGAACGGCGACATCGAGGTGGTCCTGGTCGATCGAGCCACCGGGGTTGTCGCACAGCGCGAAGGCCACCACCCGCTGCTTGACGCGAATCGGGATCACCGCGACCTCGGCCGGTGCCGGGTCGGCCAACGCACGGACCAGCTCCGCGTTCGCCCGGTTGTCGAGCAGCGCACCGACGTAGCTGTCGGAGTGCCTCGCGTCAGCGAACACGGACGGACGTTCCTCGGCGACCGCAAAGCTCTGGAGGTCCTCGAGCACCACCGACCGCCCACGCGCCAGCCACCCGGCGACCAGGCCACGATGGACCGAAAACAGGCAGACGCGGTCGAACAGGGTCGCCAGATACCGAGCCAGAACCGCGCCGACCTCGTCACGGTGGTCGGCTGCTCGAAGCAGCTCCGAGTAGTTTTCGTCCGTCACATCCGGCTGGAGTGCCCCCGCGGGCCCGTCGGCGACCACCTCGAGATCCGGAAACGACGCGACCAGAACGTCGTGCTCGATCTGCGTCCTCCGGGTCGAACGAAACAACGCCGCCGGGCGAAAGCTGGGCGGCTCCCAGAGCCGGTTCCAGCCCTCGATGTCGCCACTACGCCTGGCATTGACGGTCGGCCGGTCGATCTGCGGCGACCACACGGAGTCGTTGCTTTCGGTTCCCGCGAGTGCGTCCATGACCGCGTTCTCGGCGGCG
>JASFPU010000325.1:0-4538 GCA_050115855.1 Holophagae bacterium | reverse complement strand
TCGTCGATGCCGACGACCGGGTGCGCTACTTCTCGGAGGGCGCCGACCGGGTCTTCGAGCGGAGCAAGGCGATCCTCGGGCGCAAGGTGCACCACTGCCACCCGCCGAAGAGCGTCCACATCGTCGAGGAGATCGTCTCCAGCTTCAAGGCCGGCACCCAGAACGTCGCCGAGTTCTGGATCGAGATGCGGGATCGCTTCATCCACATCCGCTACTTCGCGGTGCGCGACGACGGCGGGACGTACCTCGGCACCCTGGAGGTCACCCAGGACCTCACCCGACTCCGTCAGCTGGAGGGTGAGCGGCGCCTGCTGAGCTTCGAGAGCGATTCGTCATGAGCCGGGACACGCGGGCACCGATCACGCCGAAGACCAAGGTGGCGGAGCTGCTCGACGCATACCCGGAGCTCGAGCAGGTGCTGGTCGACATGGCGCCGCTGTTCCGCAAGCTGAAGAACCCGGTGCTGAGGCGGACCATCGCCAGGGTCACGACCCTCGAGCGGGCCGCCGGCGTCGCAGATCTGCCGCTGCGCGAGCTGACCACGGCGCTCCGGCGGGCGGCGGGTTTTCCGGACGACGACGGCGGGCTCGATGCGGGTGGACCGGCCGAGATCTCGGACGGCGACGAGCCGGCGCCGTGGGTGGACGCGTCGCGGGTGCGATGGACGGTCGATGCCGACGAGCTCCTCGCTGCCGGCAAGGAGCCGATCACCGACGTCGTGGAGAAGGCGAGACTGCTGGGTGTGGAGGACCTCGGCCTGATCCGCAGCTCCTTCCGTCCCGCGCCGCTCATCGAGCTGTTGGAGAAGCAGGGGTTCCGGATCGCGGTGGTGCGCTCGGACGACGGCTTCGCGACCTTCGTCGGCCGAGACGGAGGGTCCCCGCCTCCGGTCGCTGATGGGTCGAGTCTCCAGCACCTGACTCACGTCGATCGCGCTCTTCCCGAGACTGTCCGGCAGCGCTGGAAACCGACATCACCTACCGTGTCGGCTCGGAATCGATCCCGACCGCTCCGACGGGGGTCTGGCACGCACTGACGGTTGCCGGCCTCAGTCTGAAGGGCCGCCCTCCGGAGTCGGCTCGGGTTGCCGCCGGTTGCGGATGACCACGGCGATCCAGCCGACCAGGCCGACGACCACACCGGCCGGGCAGACCAGGATGGCGATCAGGAAGGCGGTCACGTGCAGGATCTGGATGATCGCCTTCAGCCAGGCGAAATCGACCATCGTGGCCAGGCCGTAGAGCAGGTTGTGGAGGATGGCGAAGACGACGAAGCCGAGCGCCGACAGTCCGAGCAGCAGCAGAAAGCTCTTCGGCCGGCGCCAGTTGAACACCACCGCCAGCATCAGACAGACGAGGGCGCCGTAGAGCAGCGCGATGCCCGGCGGATTGTCGCTGATGCCGACGATGAACGCGGCGGCGAAGGCCACGCAGCCGATCGCGACGAGAACGGTTCGAACTCCGAAGTCCCGCATGTGAATTGTCTCCCGACAGATTCAATGTAGGCCGCCGGGACGGGAGTTTCAATCGAACCCGACGGCATGACGGGAGTCGGCCGGGCTCCGGTTCCGGCCAGAATCAGCCGTCGTCGGCGATCCGCTCGAGCTCGTCGAACCAGCGGGTGATGACCTCGACGTTGCCGCGCGGCGGGTTCTTGATCATGACGAAGTACTCGCCGCTCGGGTGGATGTCGTACTGCCGCGACCACCGGTAGTGGACGTACTCGCCCTCGAAGAGCTCGTCGCGGCCGGTCACGTGAAAGGCGGGTTCGGTGTCGATGGTGACGGCGATCATGCGGCTGTTCTGGAAGTAGTACAGCGTCTTGCCGTCGGGCGCCCAGGTCGGGGAGTGGCCACCCTTCATGGAGATCTTGTAGCGCGCTCCGGGTACCGGGAACGCCGTGACGAAGATCTCGTCGATGCCCGAGTAGTTCGACACGTAGGCCAGCCACCTGCCGTCGGCGGAAACCACCGGCGCCAGCTCGTCGTCCGGACCGTCGAGCAGCGGCGCGAGAGTGGACGGGTCGTCGGGATCCTGCCAGACCAGGAGATCCATCCCCTTGCCCGGGATCTCCTCGCGAATCACGACCGGGCCCTGGCGCGTCCAATCGCCGGAGCGGAGGTTGTTCTCGAGGTCGAGAACGAGCTCCTCCGGTCGGCTGAGATCGACAGGCCGCCGGTAGATGTCGAAGGTCTTGTTGCGGGTGGACCCGAAGAGCACCTCGCGCCCGTCGGGGCTCCACTGCGGGTAGAACCCCTCTTCGGTCATCAGCGTCGGGGTCTGGGTGTCGAGGTCGAGCATCCAGATGGCGCCGGTGTCGACCGAGAGCATGACGCGCCGCCCGTCGGGCGAGAACCGCGGGTCGTTGAGGCTGGCGAACGGCAGGCCGGCGGGCGCGAGCTCCTCGACCTTGCCCTGGCGGTCGACGGCGACCAGGGCCTGGGTCTCGCCCCGCGAGTTGGGGATGTAGACCACCGTTCCATCGTCGGCGATGTCGGCCTGGATCTGGCCCTGATCGACCCATGCCCGCTCGAGGACCGGGGTGGCCTGGCCGGTGATCTTCATGTCATGGATGTCGAACGGCGCGACGAAGATCCGGTTTGTCTGAGCGAAGAGTACGTGCCCGGTAGGAAGGTAGCGAGGATTGGTCCCCTGCATCTCGAGAGAGGTGATCTCGCGGGTGGACAGGTCGAGGACGACGAGCTCCCCTGATCTGCCGACGTCGGCCCTGGAGGTGCAGAGCAGGGTGTCGGTGCCGGGGATCATGAACGGTTGCCCGACGCCGCCGCTCTGGCTGAGGTCGTTCTCGAACATCCGTTCGGACTCGCCGCCGGCTTCAGCGATCCGCCAGATCTCGCCCTGGTTGGCGTAGTAGATGAAGCCGTCGTCGGCCCAGTTGAGCCCGTTCGGTGAGGACGGGAACTGGGTCAGGAAGATCGCCGGACCACCTGTCGCCCGGACCTTCTGCAGCCCGGCCGCGTCGATGAACGCGATCCACCGGTCATCGGGCGAGAAGACGGGGCTTCGGCCGTTGACGGTGCCTTCGATGGGCTCGGCCTCGAAGGAGCCCATACGACGGATGTGCAGCATGTCCTCGGCGCCCGACCCGCCCCGGGTGACGACCCGGCCGCCGTCCGACGAGATGGCCACCGCCAGGCCGTCGCCCTGGCGGGTGTTGCCGCTGTTCGGCACCTCGAGGGCGAAGCGGCGGGTCGGCTCGGCGGGCGTCTCGACGCTGCGGGGCGACCACAGCAGCGACGCCGCGGCGAGGGCGACGCCGGCGGCCGCGATCAGCCACGGCAGCCGACGGGCCGGGCCGGCTACGGCCGGCACCAGCGTCGGATCCAAAGGCTCGCCGGCGGGTGCGTCGATGGCGTCCTGGAGCGCGATTCGGGCCTCACCGATGTCGCGCAGCCGGCGCCTCGGGTCGCGCTCGACGCAGCGCGCGATCAGGGTGCGGATCGACGGTGGTAGGTCGCTGGGCAGCGCGCTCAGGTCGATCGGGGCGCGCAGCACGTCGGCCAGCGTGTGCGACACGGTCTCGCCGGCGAACAGCCGGTCGCCGGTCAGCATCTCGTGCAGCACGACGCCGAACGACCAGATGTCGCAGCGTCGGTCGACCTCCTGGCCGGCGGCCTGCTCGGGGCTCATGTACGCGGCGGTGCCGAGAATGATGCCGGCAACGGTGCCGGCCGAGGTTAGCGTCGGCGACCGGTCGACGTCGCTCGCCGCCGCGGGCTCGTAGGCGCGGGCGAGGCCGAAGTCGAGCACCTTGACCCGGCCCTCGGCGGTCAGCCGGGTGTTGGCCGGCTTGAGGTCGCGGTGGATCACTCCCTGCTCGTGCGCCGCCTCGAGCGCACCCGCGATCTGCCGGGCGATCGGCAGCGCCTCGGCGACCGGAATCGGCCCTTTCGCGATCCGCTCGGACAGGTCCTCTCCGTCGACGAGCTCCATGACCAGGATCGTCCGCTGACCTCGGCCGGGTGGCTCATCGTCGGCGTCGGGCGCGGTCACGGTCTCGAGGCCGTACAGGGTCGCGATGTTGGGGTGGTTGAGGCTCGCCAGCACCCTGGCCTCGCGCTCGAAGCGCGCCAGCCGTTCGGTGTCGGCGGCGAGCTCGGCGGGCAGGACCTTGAGCGCGACCTCGCGCCCGAGGCGCGAGTCGAGCGCGCGCCACACCTCACCCATGCCGCCCTCGCCGAGCTTGGCGGTGATCTCGAAGCTGCTCAGAGTGTCGCCGATCATGTCGAGTTCCGATCTTCCAGTTGATCTCGTTCAGGCATCCGACAGGCACCAATCGAGACGGCACACGTCAGTCGGTCGCGGAACCCGATCTGCCACCGTGTCGATCACGCCTGTTGATGACGAGTCATGATAGCTCAATTGAGACGCATTTTCATCTTTTTGCGAGCCCAGGTCCCCAGGGTCCGCCGAAGAGTGGTCGCGCCAGCGATCGCGAGGGCGGCGGCGAGCAGCAGCGCCGCACTCCACGTCAGGGGAACTCGCGAGAGCGCGGATCTCGAAGGGTCCGGAAACGAC
>JASFPU010000324.1:0-4546 GCA_050115855.1 Holophagae bacterium | reverse complement strand
CCTGACCACCGATCGACCCGACCTCGGTGGACAGCTGCGCCTTTTCGGCGGCGCCGGAAACGTAGGTCATCACGTTGTAGCGCGTCATCAGCACGTTGCTCGCATCCAGACCGTCCAGGAGGTTCGGATCGGTGCGATAGGCCGGCTCGTACGGCCCCACCCACCGCACGAACGGCAGCGCCTCGACGGTCGCGACGAGCTCCGGGTCCATGCGCACGATGTGCGCGTTGTACGGCACCCAGACCAGCACCTCGGCGCCGAGCCCGCGCAGCTGGTCGCGCCAGGCCGACAGGCTCTGGGTCTCGAACTGGACCAGGAAGACCCGGTTGTCGTCGGCGACCGGGATCGACTTCGGCACCACGGGCTGACTGGAACCGGGGACGAGGGTCCCGGCGCGCAGTGAGATGACGTCGCTCATGGCTCGCGGCTCGGACCAGGTCGTACCGCCGTCCTTCGAAATCGAGGTCCAGCGCCGTCCGGCCTCCTGCCAGCTCTCGAACATCACGTTGGCGCCGTCCGGCTGAACCACCTTCACGCCACTCCGAGCGGGACCGTCGGCCGCAGCGACGACGCTGCCACCGCACACGACGAGAACCGTGGCCATCGCACAGCAAGCGATCAAACGAAACGAATAGGACGCACCGGAACGCATCATCCTGAACTCTCCTTGTTCTCGTGGGGTGTGTCGCAGGACCGAAGAGAAGACTCGAGAACCACGGTGAATTATGCCGAGAGCCGCGGGGAAACACAAGTTCCGCGAGCTGGTGGCGGGCCCCGTCGCGATGCGAATCACGTTTCGTGTGGTAGTCTCGAATTCGGAATCGATCCTGATTCGATCGGAGCTGTTCGTGATCGGTTGGACACAGCGCAGGACACCGTGGATCGCGGCGACGGTCGCGAGCGTGATCGCCCTCCCCGTCGTGCTCGCCGGCCCATTCACGAGCAACGGGACCCAGCCGCCGCTCGGCTTCGTCCTCAACCCGCCCGGGGTCTGCGCCGGCTGCCACGGCGGCACCGACAACGGCTACAACGTCCGTCCCTACACGACGTGGGCCGGCTCCATGATGGCGAACGCCGGACGCGACCCGCTGTTCTGGGCCGCCCTCGACGTCGCCAACCACGACCTGCCCGGCATCGGTGAGTGGTGTCTGCGGTGCCACGCGCCGGTCGGCTGGCTGGCCGGTCGTGCGACGCCGCCGACCGGGACCCCTGACGGCTGCTCTCTGGCCGGCGAGATCGACGCGATCGACAACGACTTCGAGGGGCTGTCCTGCACGTTCTGCCACCGAATGCAGGTCAACGATGATCCGCCGGTGGGCCAGCAGCAGGTCTACTACGAGAACGGCCAGTACTGGATCGACGACATCGGGTGTCCGAACGGTTTCGAGCCGTGCCGGCGTGGGCCTTACGACTACAGCGGTCCACCGAATCCGCCCCACTCGTGGGCGTTCTCCGACTACCACACCGGGTCGGACCAGTGCGGCAACTGCCACAACGTCACCAACCCGGTGCTCACGCTGATCGACGAGAACGGGGTTCCCACCGGTGTCCCCATGCCCGTCGAGCGGACCTTCGCCGAGTGGCAGCAAAGCGACTTCGCCGAACCGGGCCCGGACGCCCGAACCTGCCAGAACTGCCACATGCCCGACGCCGACCACGACCCGGCCTACCCGTCGATCGCGACCTTCATCAACCGCAGCGGCGACTTGCCGATCCACCAGCTCGTGGGGGGCAACGTCTGGGTACCTCAGGTGCTCGAGGCCGAGTACCCCAACCTCGGCCGCGCCGGCCAGCTTGACGCCACCTCCGCGTGGGCCGAGGCCGCGCTGCAGAGCGCGGCGACGGTCGAGCTGACGACCCAACCGGCGGTCACGGTCGGCGACGAGCTCGCATTCGACGTGCGGGTGACCAATCTCACGGGTCACAAGCTGCCGACCGGCTATCCGGAGGGCCGCCGGATGTGGCTGGAGGTGGCAATTCGCGACGGGTCGGGATCGACGCTCTGGCACAGCGGGGCGTGGGATCCCGCGACCGGTGCTCTGGCCAGCGACCCCCAGCTCAAGGTGTACGAGATCAAGCCCGGGATCTGGGATCGCAACGGCACCGGCGAGTGCGACACCGAGGACGGCGCCGGTGCGCCGCTCTTCCACTTCGTGCTCAACGACTGCATCGCGCTCGACAACCGCATTCCGCCGCTCGGCTTCTCCGGCATGAACGACATCGAGACCCGCCCGGTGAATTACACCTACCCCGAGACCTCTCCCGGGTCGGGAGTTCTCGTCAATTACGACGACACCTCGTACACGATCACCGTCCCCGCAACAGCCGTGGGCGACCTCACGGTCGAAGCGACATTGCAGTACCAGACGACGAGCGACGACTACGTCGAGTTCCTGCGCGACCAGGCGGTGGCCAACGACTTTCCGGACGACTGCATCCCGCGCACCACGGGGCTGCCGGGCATGAGCCGGGGCGAGCTGCTGTATGACATGTGGACGCGGAACGACCGCGCGCCACCGACCGCGATGGCCGGAGCCGCGGCCTCGGTGACGGTGGCCCTGTTCGTCGATGGGTTCGAGTCGGGCGATTCCGGCGCCTGGGGCTCGACGTCACCGTAGATCGGACCCGGTCAGGGAGAGACCGCCCCCCACCCTGACGTGTCACCGGTCTCGAAGCCATCCGCGAACAGCGGAATCAGGTTCGTCGCCGGGGCCAACACGGCGATCGACACCGACGGCGGACCACCGGACCTGAACATCTCCAGGCTCGCCAACGCCGGCGCCGGCGGCGAGTCGGCATTGAAGCCGAAGCTGTACATCGTCGACCAGCGCAGGGCGTTGGCGTTCGGGTCGGTCGCGAAAGCATCGGTCGACCACGTCGCCCACCCGTTCGCGGTGTCGACGGTGAGCGGCCAGTCGGTGCTGTCGTACGGCTCGCCGGAGTGGGAGTCGACATCGCGGAACCAGGGGTCGGTGATCACCGTGTCGGCCTCGATCGGCACCGAGAAGCTGCGACCGCTCAGATGCGAGTTGAGGTTGAACACCGCGTAGTCGTACCGCCACGTGCCGTCCAGGTTATCGCTCGCCTTGTAGGCGACGATGAAGTGTCCTTCGCCGGGCACCGGGACCTCACGCACGGTGACCGCTGGATCGACCGTCTGCCAGGCGTAGATCGCCGGCCACCCCTCTTCGGTGGCGCCGGTGGTCACCAGATTCGTACCGATCACATCGACCTCGCGGTGGGATGCGTTGTTGAGCCCGTTGCCGGCGGCCGCATCATCCGGAGCCACGTACTGACCCTCGACGAAGTAGCGGTAGCGGGACGGATCGTCGACGATCTCGGCCGCGTCGACCTGCAGGCGCCCGGCGAGCGTCGAGCTGCCGCTCGGGATCGAGTGCGGGTACTCGAAGTAGCCGGTGAACGCGTTGACCTCGGAGCGTGGGCCGAGCCGGCTCTGGCTGCCGTTGAGACCCGACGAGTACGGGTCGGTGCACCCGACGCCGAGCTGCGACCCAGGAGGGCTGCCCGGGCAGTCGCCGCAGCCGGTGGTCGCGCTGTTGATCGACACGAAACCGTGCTTCAGCCAGCTCGCACCGAGCATTTCGATCCGTCCGTGCTCGGCCGGCGGGTCGGGCACGGTCACCCGGTACAGGTTCTGCGCGATCA
This sequence comes from Holophagae bacterium, assembly GCA_050115855.1. Classification (GTDB taxonomy): domain Bacteria; phylum Acidobacteriota; class Thermoanaerobaculia; order Thermoanaerobaculales; family Sulfomarinibacteraceae; genus JAHECW01. The sequence continues at coordinate 880 of JASFPU010000324.1, read as the reverse complement.
CCGGGTGCTGGTTGCTGCTCGAGATCCAGTCGAGCGGCTCATCGCCGCGGTTGCACGACGTCGTACCGACCGAGTAGGCGCGGAGCCCGCCGTCGGCGCCCCAGTCGGTCGTCCCCGGCAGCTCGAAGACCACAACGTCGGGGCCGAGCGTGCCGACCGGATCGTCCGCCCACACCGACGGACCGACCAGCACAACGGCCATTGCCGAAATCGATACCGCCAGCCGCCACCGATCCCGCGTCCTCCGTGCTCCCCTCACTGTCGCCTCCCGCGATTCAATCGGCTCTCGAAACCGGCAGCACGCGCAAATCATTCCGAATCTCGATTTCAAGATCGACGCCACCGCCAGGTGCGGCTTCAGTCGAGCATCCGGCGCGCGGACGCGAACGCCGGATCGAGCCGGATCGCCGCCTCGATGTGGCGCTCGGCCTGCGCGCGGCGGCCCGCCGCCAGACAGGCCCGCGCGGCGAGAAGCCGCAGCTGCGGATCGCTTGGCGAGCGCTCGATCGCCTCCTCGAACCGGACGACCGACTCCTGGTAGCGCCCCGCTGCGGCCAATGCACCGGCCAGGTTCTCGCGGGCCGGCGTGTGGCCCGGATCCGCGGCGAGCACGGCTTCGAACGCCTCGATGGCTCCGTCGACGTCGCCCCGGAGCGCTCGGTTCAGCCCGAGGTTGTAGCGCAGATCGATCGAACCGGGGTTCGCCGCGAGCCCGGCGTCGAACACCGCCTCGGCCTCGACAAACCGCCCTCGACCGGCGAGCAGGGCGCCGCGGCCGAGGAAGCCCGCCGGGTCGCCCGGGTCGAGCTCCGACGCCCGGGCGAAGGCGCCGAGTGCCCGGTCGATCCGGTTGTCGGCGACCAGGAGACGCGCCGCGAGA
>JASFPU010000323.1:0-4548 GCA_050115855.1 Holophagae bacterium | reverse complement strand
CCTGGTCGTGGGCCATTGTCGGCAGCTGGGCCGCGCTCTGGCTGATCGTCGCCGGGCTGCTGCTGACCCGGCTCGGCACCGCGGTCCCGGCGGCCCCGTCCGCCGGCGCGACCGGAAATCTCCACCGGACCGCGGCCGCACTGTGGGCGGCGGAGGACGCGATGGCCTCCGGCCGGTTGGCCGACGCCCGGGCCGCCTCCCGCGCCGCGCTCGACCAGGCGCCGGGCTCGCCGGCGGCGCGTGCGTTGGTCGGCCGGATCGACACCCTGACCGAGATCGAGCGGACCAGCGCCGAGACCCAGGACAAGGTCGCCGGCCTGGTCGCCGACGGCCGCCGCCTGTACCGCGCCGGGAGCTACGCCGCGGCCGCCGGCCGGTTTCGCGAGGCCCTCGAGCTCGATCCGCAGTCCGAGCTCGCCAGCGACTACCTCGAGCTCGCCGAGGACCGGTGGCGCCAGAGCCGGCGTCGGCGGCCGAGCGCCGCGCCGGCGAAGCGCCAGGCACCGGAGCTCGAGCTGCCGACCGCGGCGTTGCCGGTCGTCCGGCCGACCCCCGGCAACGCCCGGATCACCGTCTACTACCCGTGTCCGATCAACGCCGGCGCGGTCACCGTGGCGGTCGACGGCGAAACCGTCGCCGAGATTCCCTTCGACTTCACCGAGAAGGGCTTCCTCGGCATCAAGACCGAGGGCAGCGGCACCGTCAAGCGGGTGTTTCTCGTGCCGTCGGGCGAGCGCGACGTCGAGATCGCCGTCCGCGACCGCAAGCGTGGCGTCATCGGGTCGCAGTCGTTCCACGCGACGCTGGCCGCCGGATCCGACTGGAGCGTCAGGATCAATCACGACAAGCCGGCCGCCACGCCGGCCTTCTTCTTCGTCAAGACGAGCCACTGACGACGGTGGCCGATCGACTGCACCAGCTTCAGCTCGACACCGCGTGGGGCCGGCTCCGCCTGGTCGGGGGCTCGCGCGCCGGCGAGGGCACCCTCATCCTTCTGCCCCAGCTCCACCTCGCGGTCGACCCGGGACGGCCCCATCGAGCGCTGCCACCGATGCGCACGGCGGTCGTCAGCCACGGCCACCTCGACCACATCGGCGCCGTCGGCTACTGGGCCAGCCAACGCTTCCTCAACTCGATGCCGCCGGCGACGCTGATCGCACCCGCCGCGATCGCAGAGCAGGTGCGGACCCTGCTCGACACCTTCGCCGCACTCGAGGGCGGACACCCCTACCAGGTGACGATCGTCCCGGTCACCGACGGCGCCGGCCACCGGCTGCGGCGCGACGTCGAGCTCCGGTTCTTCGCCACCGACCATTGGGTGCCCACGCTCGGCACCCGCATCGTCTGGCACAAGCAGCGGCTCCGCCCGGAGCTCGGTCACCTGACCGGTGCCGAGATCGCCGAGCGCCGCCGGCGCGGCGAGGCCGTGTCGTTGGATGTCGCCCTGCCCATCCTGAGCTACTGCGCCGACTCCGGTCCGTCGATCTTCCGGCGGCCTCAGGCCTTCGACGCCGAGATCGTCCTGGTCGAGTGCTCGTTCTTCCGATCCGCCGACCGCGACCGGGCCGCCCGTTACGGCCACACCCACCTGGCCGATCTCGTGCCTCGTCTGCCCGAGCTGTCCTGTCGGCACCTGGTTCTGCTCCACGCCTCGCGCCGCCACCGGCTGCGTGAGATCGAGTCGATGATCGACACGGAGGTGCGGCCGCGGTTCGCCGGCGAGGTCCACAGCTTCAACGTCGACTGGGACTGACGCCGAAATTTTTAAATTCTCAATTTTGAATTTTGAATTACCATCGCACATGCTCGCACGACCGATGACAACCGCGTGCGATGTAATTGAGAATTAAAAACTCAAAATTGAGAATTCAGTCCGAGCTTGCCTCGGACAGGGAGCCGGCGACCGACAGGGTGAGCTCGTCGGGGTGGAAGTGGCGCTCGATCGCCGCCATGACGTCGTCGCGCGTGGTGGCGAGCAGCCGCTGCGGGTAGTCGTCGAGGCGGGACACCGGCTCACCCGCGCTCAGCGTGGTGGCCAGCTCGCGGGCGATGCCCGAGTTGGTCGCGAGCCCGACCTGGTAGGCGCCGGCCTGCGCCTGCCGCTCGTCCTCGAGCTCGTCGTCGGTCGGGCCGTCGGCGACGAACTCCTCGATCACCCGGCGGCACAGGGCGGCCGCCCGGTCGACGTCGCCGGTCGACACGGTGCAGCCGGCCGCCCACGGGCCCGGCAGGTGCAGGGTGCCGAAGAACCGGCTGTAGACGCTGTACGACAGCCCGGCCTCGTCGCGCACGACCTGACCGAGCCGTGACGTCAGCGCCGACTGACCGAGACAGCAGTTGGCGAGCACGGCGGCCGCGATGTCGTCATCGCCGCGCCGCAGCCGTCCCGGGTGGCCGAGGAAGACGTCGAGGTTGGGCCGATCGGGGATGTCCAGCCGCACGTCGCCGCCCGAGCCGGCGCCGGGCACCACACGAATCGACGGTGCTTCGGCTCCGCCGCGCCAGCCGTCGAGGTGACGGCTCAGCGCGGTCGCCACCGCATCCGCCTCGATTTGACCGACCACCGCCAGCACCAGCGATGCCGGGCCGTACGCCCGCCGGTGGAAGTCGGTGAGCGCCTCCCGATCGACGCCGGCGAGCTCGGACTCACGCGCCTCGACCGTCCGCTTGTGGAGCGGGTGACCCTCCGGGTAGAGCGCCCGGGTCAACGCTCCGTAGGCCTGGGCGGTGGTGTCCTCGCGCTCGCGACGCAACGCTCCGAGCATGCGGCCGCGCAGCCGGTCGAGCTCGTCGTCCGGGAACGTCGGGTGGCGCAGCACCTGGACCAGCAGCTCGGCGATCCGGTCGAGCTTCTCCGCCAGTCCCTGGGCGGAGAACGAGACCACCGTCGGCGCGGTCGACTGGGTGCGGACCGACAGGTCGAGACCGTGGTCCTCGAGCTCGCGAGCCAGCCCCATCCGGTCGTGGTCGCGGGTGCCGCGGTCGAGCATCGCGGCGGTCACGCTGGGCACCGTGAAGCGGCCGTCCGAGGCCGCGGTCAGACCCGCCGCCAGGGTGCCGACCACCGTGACCGTCGGGGCGTGCGGGTTGCTGAGCACAGCGAGCCGACCCCCGCCGGGCAGCTCGCGCAGCTCGACCCGCTCGGTGAAGGGCTGGTGCAGGTAGCACGGCCGGGGCTCCGGGCGGCGCGGTCCGACGGCGCCGGACCCGGGTGAACCGTCGGTACGGAACCAGCCGACGGTCACGTTGCGATCGTCCAGGTAGGTCTCGGCGACCCGACGCACATCGTCGGTCCGGACCGATGACACCTTCTCGAGCTCGCGCGGGAACCGCTGCCAGTCGCCCATCGCGACCGCCTCGGTGAGACCGTTCATGATCCGGGCCGGCGACTCGTGCTGGAACGCGGCGTCGGTGCGGGCCTGGACGACCGCGCGTGCCAGCTCGTCCGGGCTCGGGCCGTCCGCGGCCAGGGCCGAGATCTCGTCGCGGATGACCTCCTCGACCTCGGCGTGATCGACCGCCGGCGCCAGCATGGCGAAGATCTGGAGCACGCCCGGATCGTGCAGCTCGAAGGTGAAGGCGTGGACACCGAGGCACCGGTTGCTCTCGACCAGGCGCTGGTGCAGCCGCGAGGTGACGCCGTCGGTCAGCACCTGGGTCAGCACGTTGAGGGGAGCCATGTCGTCATGCAGCCCTTCGGGGATGCGCCAGGTCATCGCGAGGCTGCCCAGCTCGCCGTTGCGCTCGACGACGAAGCGCCGCTCGCCGCGCTGCCGGCTCTCCCGGATCGACGGGTCCGGAAACGGCCGCTCGGCGGGAGGGATCGCGCCGAAGCCGCGTGCCACCTCGGCCAACGCCGCCGACTCCGCGATGTCGCCGGCGACGATCACGGTGGCGTTGTCGGGATGGTAGAAGGTGTCGTAGAAGCGGCGCAGATCGGCGGCGGAGATCCGCTCGACATCGCCGCGCCAGCCGATCGTCGGGTGGTGGTAGGGGTGCTCGAGAAAGGCGTGGGCGAAGGAGGCCTTCATCAACAGGTCGAAGGGCTCGTTCTCGCCGGTGTCGAGCTCGTTGAGGATCACCGTCCGCTCGCTGGTGAGGTCCTGCTTCCGGATCAGCGCGTGGCGCATCCGGTCGGCCTCGATGTCGACCGCGACGCCGAGGTGCTCGACCGGGACGACCTCGTAGTAGCTGGTCCGGTCGAGCCAGGTCGTCGCGTTGAACATGGCGCCGACCCGATGAAGGGTGCGGGCGATGTCGGTGCCGCGCGCCGAGTTGAAGCGCTCCGAGCCCTTGAACATGAGGTGCTCGAGCATGTGGGTGGCGCCGGTGTGGCCGGCCACCTCGTGGCGCGAGCCGACCCTGTAGACGACGGCGAACCCGACCACCGGCGCGACCGGTGTCGGCACGGTCAGCACGGTGAGGCCGTTGTCTCGATGTCGCCACTCGGTGATTCCGTTGAGCTGTTCTCTGCGCGTGAAGCCGTGCACGGTACCCCCGTTCGTGAGAGCAACCCGGCACCGGGGCAGGCCATTCCTCCCGCAGCGA
>JASFPU010000322.1:0-4556 GCA_050115855.1 Holophagae bacterium | reverse complement strand
CGACCGGTCGGGATCGAGACCGACCCGCTCGAGCAGGCTGCGCTGGGTCGCGATCGGTAGATCGAGACCCCTCACCCGACTGTAGAAGCCGAGGTTCTCGAGCGCCGTGAGCTCTTCGTAGACCGCCATCGACGGTGCCACCACACCGATGTGCCGCCGCCACTCCTCCCGCGGCAGCTCGTCGCCGTCGCCGCGCCGATAGCGGACCGTTCCCCGTGTCGGCCGCAACAGACCGCACAGAATCGACAGCAGCGTCGACTTGCCCGAACCGTTGGGACCGGTGATGAGCAGCACCTCGCCCGGGTCCACCCGACCGGAGACCGCGCGGAAGATGACCCGCAGGTCGTACCGCTTGGCGACGTCGTCGAACGTGATCGAGATGCCTCCGCTCACGAGCGGAACGATAGCACGGGGTCGGTCGGCTATAGTATGGCGACCGTGCAAGGAGGGACTCATGCGAGCGGTGATCACCGGGACCGGGATGCACATTCCGGAGATGCGGGTGGACAACGACACCCTCGCCAAGCTGATGGACACCTCGGACGAGTGGATCCGGGTCCGTACCGGCATCGAGCAGCGCCACTATGCGGCGCCGGACGAGGCGTCGTCCGACCTGGCCGTGCCTGCAGCCCGGCGGGCGATCAGCGATGCCGGGCTCGAGCCGGCTGACATCGACTACGTGATCGTCGCCACGATGACCCCGGACTACTTTTTCCCGGGCTCGGCGCCCTACATTCAGCGCAAGCTCGGCCTCGAGCACATTCCCTGTCTCGACATCCGGCAGCAGTGCGCCGGCTTCGTCTACGGGGTCCAGCTCGCCGACGCGATCATCCGCTCGGGACAGGCTCGCCGGGTGCTGCTGATCGGCGCCGAAACCCACGCCTCCCTGATCCCGTGGTCCGAGGCGAGCTGGCGGGTGGCGCGCGGTGCGTCCGACGATCCGATCAGCGCCGAGGAGTACGCCACCAACACCGCCACCCGCGACCGCGTCGTGCTGTTCGGCGACGGTGCCGGCGCGGTCGTCCTCGAGGCGTCCGACGACGACGACCGCGGCGTGGTGGACTGCCTGCTCCACACCAACGGCGACGAGGCCGAGCGGCTGTGGACCAAGGCCGCCGGGTCACGGTTCCGTCCCTACCTGTCGCCCGAGATGTACACCTCGGGCGACTTCGTGCCGATCGTCGAAGGACGCAAGGTGTACGCGCTCGCCGTGACGTTCATGCCCAAGGTCACGCTCGAGGTTCTCGAGCGGAACGGTCTGACCACCGACGACCTCGATCTCGTGATCATGCACCAGGCTAACCTGCGGATCAACGAGGGCGTCCAGAAGCGACTCGGGCTGGCCGACGATCGCGTCTTCAACAACATCCAGAAGTACGGCAACACGACCGCGGCCACCATCCCGATCGCGTTCCACGAGGCGCTCGCGCAGGGGCGGGCGAACCCGGGCGACCTGATCTGTTTCGTCGGGCTCGGCAGCGGGCTCAACTGGGGAGCCATCCTGTATCGATGCTGACCCTGAGTTCGTAATTCTTAACTCTTGATTTTCAATTCTTTGCGAGTTGGTGCTACCCTTGGCGCGGGTGAACGTCGACAGCTTCACACCACCAGTACCCGGTCGGCGGCAGACCGCCGAGCCGGCATCCCATCCGGAGAACCCGTGACTCGAAGAATGCTCATCAATGCCCAACGAGACGACGAGGTTCGTCTCGCCATCGTCACCGACACCACCCTCGACAGCTACGTCGTCGAGGCCACCGACTCGGCGCTGCTGCGCGGCAACATCTATCGGGCGATCGTGGCCAACGTGCAACCGTCCCTCGACGCTGCATTCGTCGACTTCGGCGCGCCCAAGGACGGCATGCTGCGCGCCGAGGACGTGGTCCCTTCCGCCTACCACCGCAAGCCCGACAGCGGCACGAAGCACCCGCGCATCGACCGCATCCTGGACCGCGGCCGGGAGATCCTGGTTCAGGTCGTCCGCGATGCGGTGGGCACCAAGGGCGCCCTGGTCGACACCAATCTGAGCATCGCGGGACGGCACCTCGTCCTGATGCCGTTCGACGACGTCCGAGGCGTCTCCCGCAAGGTCGAGGACGAGGCCGAGCGTTCGGTCATCCGCGAGCGCCTCGATCGGCTCCAGCTACCCGACGGCTGCGGCGTCATCGCCCGCACCAATGCGGCCAACCAGCCGCAGCGAGCGCTCAACCGCGACCTCAACGCGCTGCTCCGGTTGTGGAAGAAGATCCGCACCGAGGCGTCGAGTGGCAAAGGGCCCAAGCTGCTCTACAGCGACCAGGACCTGATCGTCCAGGCGCTGCGCGATTCGGCGGACAACTCGATCGACGAGATCCTGGTCGACGAGGCGGCGGCCTTCGCCAAGGCGCAGGGGTTCATGCAGACCTTCATGCCGCGCGCCCGGATCGCCCTGAAGCACTACACCGACCGGTTGCCGCTGTTCAGTCGATACCAACTCGAATCGCAGATCGAGAAGATCTACCTCCGCACGGTCGAGCTCCCGTCCGGCGGCTCCATCGTCATCGACGGCACCGAGGCATTGACCGCGATCGATGTCAACTCGGGGCGCGCGACGCGCGGCGGCAGCCAGGAGGAAACCGCCTACGCCACCAACATGGAAGCGGCGGAGGAGGTTGCCCGCCAGCTCCGGATGCGGGACATCGGCGGTCTGGTCGTGGTCGACTTCATCGACATGCGGAGCTCCAAGCACCGCCGCAACGTCGAAAAGGCGATGCGCGATGCCATGAAGGACGACAAGGCGAAGCACACCACGAGCCGCCTGTCGGCCAATGGGCTGCTCGAGATCAACCGACAACGGTTGCGTAAGGCGCTCCAGCTCCGCACCCACCGGCCGTGCCCGACGTGCGGCGGTGCCGGCATCATCGCCAGCCCGGAGCTGGTCGGGCTCAACCTGATTCGACGCATCGAGACCCGGGCCGTCACCGGACGACTCAAAGCGGTCAAGGTTTCGCTCCACCCCGAGCTCGCCGATGCGATCCAGAACGACCGACGTAAAGAGCTCGCCGATCTCGAGCGAGAGTTCGATATCCGGGTGAGGATCATCGCCGCCGCCGGGCTCCACCGGAGCGAGGAGGAGATCGACTGGACCGAACGGACGATCTCCGACACGGCCGCGGCGGCGACCTCCGCCGCGGTCAGCGCCGCCGATCTCGCCGAGGGCATCCGGTCACAGCCGAAGGGCGCCAAGGCGAAGGAGTCCCCGAAGATCGACGACGCAGCGGAGACCGGCGACGAGGCGCCGAAGCCGTCGCGCAAACGGCGTCGGGGCGGCCGCAAACGGAAGAAGTCGTCGACCGGCGCACCGAACGCCGCCGACGATCAGTCCGATGCGAAAGGCGAGCCGCCCAAACCCGAGTCGGCACCCGACACATCGTCCAGCGACGAGGCGCCGAAATCGGCGAAGAAGAAGCGCGGCGGACGAAAACGCCGGAAGAAGACCCCGAAGCCGGACGCCGGGGACAGCCACGACACCGAACCGGCCGCCGACGAGCCGATCTCGCAGATCAACGAGAACGACCCGTTCGCCTATTGAGAAGCGATCAGCGATCAGCGATCAGCGATCAGCGATCAGCGATCAGCGATCAGCGATCAGCGATCAGCGATCAGCGATCAGCGATCAGCGAATGGATCGGCCGTCGTGGTCGCAATGTCAAGCACGGTTCAATGCGATGGTGCTGATGGCTGACGGCTGACAGCTCACCACTGATGGCTTGGAGCTACGCGAGCTCCATCAGCGCCGCAACCGCCTTCTCGATGCCCTCGGCCGCTTCGGAGATGCTCCCCGCAAGCATGTACGCCGGGCTCGTGACGAGCTTCCGGTCACGGTCGACCACGAGCTCCGACACCGGGCAGCTGACGTGGCGCGCGCCCATCGACTCGAGGGCCGATGCCGTCGCCTCGTCCGTACCGATGGTCAGCGCTGGCCCCTCATCGCCGAGCACCTTGGCGATCAATGCCGGAGCAATGCAGACCGCGGCTACCGGCTTCCCCTGTTCGTGCACCTCTCGCACGAGGCGGGCGACACCGGGATCGACCTCGCAGTCGGCGCCCGCCGTGGCGAAGGTGCAGAGGTTCTTGGCCGCACCGAAACCGCCCGGGAGGATCAGACCGTCGAGGCCGGCGGAGTCGACGTCGGCAACGTCCGCCACCGGACCTCGCGCGATCCGGGCCGACTCGACCCGAACGTTGCGGCTCTCTCCGGCCGCCACGTCCCCGGTGTGGTGGTTGACGACGTGCATCTGATCGACGTCGGGAGCACAGAACACCATCTCCGCACCCGCACGATCGAGCGCCAGCATGGTGATCACCGACTCGTGGATCTCGGACCCGTCGAACACCCCGCAGCCCGACAGAATGACACCGATCTTCTTGGCCATGCGCACCTCCCGGTCGTTCGCGTTCGGCTGATCATTGTAACGGGGCCGATCTTTCGCGTCCGCAACCGATCCCGATCCCGATCCCGATCCCGATCCCGATCCCGATCCCGATCCCGATCCCGATCCCGATCCCGATCCCGA
>JASFPU010000321.1:0-4558 GCA_050115855.1 Holophagae bacterium | reverse complement strand
TCGCCCTCGTCGGCGGCGGCCTCGGCCTTCTTCTCGTCGCCCTCGTCGGCGGCGGGCTCGGCCTTCTTCTCGTCGCCCTCGCCGGCGGCGGACTCGGCCTTCTTCTCGTCGCCCTCGTCGGCGGCGGCGACCTCGGCCTTCTTCTCGTCGCCCTCGTCGGCGGCGGACTCGGCCTTCTTCTCGTCGCCCTCGCCGGCGGCGGCGGCCTCAGCCTTCTTCTCGTCGCCCTCGTCGGCGGCGGCGACCTCGGCCTTCTTCTCGTCGCCCTCGTCGGCGGCGGGCTCGGCCTTCGCGTCATCTGCGGCCTTTGCCTCGACGGCGGCCCCTTCGGTCTCGACCTCGGCGGGCGCCTCCGTCTCCTCGTCCGCGGCGGCCTCTTCCGGCCCGACGAAGCGCTCGTCGGCCAGGTTCAGCCCCTCGAGCACGCTGTCCGCGATGCGGGAGGTAAACAGCCGAATCGCCCGGATCGCGTCGTCGTTGCCGGGAATCGGGAAGTCGACCTCCTCGGGATCGCAGTTGGTGTCGACCACCGCGATCACCGGGATGCCGAGCCGGTTCGCCTCCTTGACCGCGATGTGCTCGTGCACCGTGTCGATGACGAACAGCGCCTCGGGGAGGTTCTCCATGTCCTTGATGCCGCCGAGCGCGCGCTCCATCTTGCGGCGCTCACGCTCGAGCCGGATCCGTTCCTTCTTGGTCAGGTGCGAGTCTTCGGCGGCGAGCGTGGACTCGATCTCCTTGAAGCGGTCGATCGACTTTCGAATCGTGCGGAAGTTGGTCATGGTGCCACCGAGCCAACGGTGGTTCATGTAGAACATCCCGCAGCGGACCGCCTCCTCCTTGATCGCGTCCTGCGCCTGTCGCTTGGTGCCGACGAACAGCACGTTGTGCCCGTTCGCCGCGAGATCGCGGATGAAATCGGCCGCCTCGTCGAAGTACTGCAGCGTCTTCTGTAGATCGACAATGTGGATCCCGTTCCGCTTGCCGAAGATGAACGGCTTCATTTTCGGATTCCAGCGGCGGGTCTGGTGCCCGAAGTGAACACCCGCTTCGAGCAGCTCCTTCATTTGAATCGTAGCCACGGACATCCTCTCCCTTACCTCTTCGAGAACTGGAAGCGCTTGCGCGCCTTCGGCTGACCGTACTTCTTGCGCTCGACCTTGCGGGCATCGCGTGTCAGGAAGCCCGCCGCCTTCAGCCGAGGCCGAAGCTCTGCGTTGTACTCGAGCAGTGCGCGGGAGATGCCGTGTCGAATCGCGCCCGCCTGGCCGGTGGGTCCGCCGCCATCAACGTTGACCAGAATGTCGAACTTGTCGTTCGTCTCCGTCAGCATCAGCGGCTGCCGAATGATCATCTTCAGCACGCGGTTCGGAAAATACTCGTCGAAGGTCCGGCGGTTGACGGTGATGTCACCCTTGCCGGGACGCAGGTAGACCCGCGCCACGGCTGTCTTCCGCCGTCCGGTTCCGTAGTACTGGATCTCAGCCACGAGCCCCCCTCTTCCTAGAAGACGTAGTTCTTCGGCTGCTGCGCCTGGTGCGGGTGGTCCGGTCCGCGGTACACCTTGAGCTTGCGCAGCAGCTTCCGGCCGAGGCGGTTCTTCGGGAGCATGCCCCACACCGCGGCCTGGATGATCCGTTCCGGATACTTGTCCATGCGCTCCCGCGCGGTCTCGCTCTTGAGCGCGCCCGGGCGTCCGGAGTGCCGGAAGTAGGTTTTGTCCTCGAGCTTGTTGCCGGTCAGTCGGACCTTGTCGGCGTTCACCACGACCACGAAGTCACCGGTGTCGAGAAACGGGGTGTACTCGGGTTTGTGCTTGCCGCGCAACAGCCGCGCCGCCTCGGTAGCGAGTCGGCCCAGAACCTGGTTCTCGGCGTTCATCACGACCCACTCGCGGCGGATCTCATCCGGTTTTGGAACGTAGCTCTGCATCGCGTGCGTCCTTTTCTACTGGTCCTTGCGGGCGCAAGGGAACAAGACTCTAGCCGAGAGGGTCGTGGGTGTCAAGCGGTTTTCGGGCCGGTTTCACCGCCTGCTTCGAGCACCGGCGGCGCCGTCTCGCCGGCGTGGAGCGCCGGTCGTCGGCGGCCCGGCAGATCGCGCAGACCGCCGGCGCCGAACCAGACGTGGAGCGTGCCTTCGGTGGCCTGGACGGTGACGATCTTCAGGTCGAGCTCGGACGGCAGCCAGCGACGCAGATCGACGACCACGATGCCTTGACCACGGTAGACGGTGATCAGCTCGCTGTCGATCCCGTCGAGAATCGCCTCGAGCGCCGCCCGGGGCATGGGCACCCCACCGTAGACCCGGAGCTTGCGCATTCGAAAACCGAGGTGGCGGTGGCGTAGCCGGATCTCGGCGAGCTCGACCGCCACGCGCGACTTCACACCCTTCCAGCGAACCGTCGCCGAGACGTCCAGCGCGTCACCGGCGCCCGCCAGGGCCAGGCCGTCGATGCGATCGACCTTTGCGAGCCAGCGGACGAGGTGCTCCTCGACCAGGACCAGGTCGAGTACGAGATGGAGCCCGTCCCAGCGCGCCAGCGTGCGGGGGGACAGCGTCGTGGTCATTCGCGACAGTATATATCTCCCGCGTCCGTGCCTATGCCCGTTCCCGTTCCCGATCCCGTTCCCGTTCCCGTTCCCGTTCCCGATGACAGCGTCAGCGCTCAGGATCAGCGGCAGCGGCAGCGACAGCGACAGCGACAGCGACAGCGACAGCGACAGCGACAGCGACAGCGAACAGTACCGCCTCGATCCCCGCAACTTCAATCGCTGCGGCGGGCGTGCCATTCTTGACATTGTGCCGAGCGCCTTCCGGCGATCGTCGCGCTGCTCACAATGTCAAGGGTGGCAACCACCGAGCCCGAGCGTCCAACCGCGTGCAGACACACCGGCCAGCAGGAAGGCCGCCGGCGCACGATCAGCGCGGCCGCAGCTTCTCCGGTCTTCATCGAGCGCCGCGCTGATCGGGTGACGCTGGCTCGGCCCCGCCGTCGAGCGGGGCCGAGCCAGAAGGCCGATGTTGCGGGAACAATGCGTTCGCGTTCCCGGTAAGCAAGGCGTCACAATCGATCGAACCCACAGCGATCCTTGGCGGGCGAGACGCCCGCGGCTACAACTCATCGATCGCGATTCTCAGAATCCGTGTCCCGAGCCTGAGCGAGCCCGTAACCCGAAGCAGGCCGCCGGCGCCCGGGCAGCGTGGTCCGTGTTGAACCGGCTTCCTTCGTACGACCACGCTGATCGGGCGACGCTGGGTCGGGTCCGACACACGGCGGAGACGGCCCAGAAGGCCGATGTCGTAGGAAGGGCGACACAGTCGGTGCCAGTTTTCGGGAACGGGATCGGGAACGGGATCGGGATCGAATGGACCCGAAACGGCTACCATCCCCCCATGCTGCTTCCCCCGCTCATCCCGGGCCGGCTCGTCCGCCGTTACCAGCGCTTTCTGGCCGACGTCGAGCTCGACGACGGGTCGGTGCGCACCGTGCACTGCCCCAACTCGGGATCCATGAAGGGCTGTCTGGGTGCCGGCTGGCCGGTCCTGCTGAGTACCAGCGGCAACCCGAAACGCAAGCACCGCCACACGTGGGAGCTCGTCCACAACGGCACGTGCTGGATCGGGATCAACACGTCCCGAACCAACTCGGTCGTCGAGGAGGGCCTTCGGAGCGGCTCGATCCCGGAGCTCGCCTCGTTTGACGAGCTCCACCGGGAGGTCCGTCTCGGCGACCGAAGCCGGATCGACTTCGCTGTGATCCGGGGCGGTCACCGCACCTGGGTCGAGGTCAAGAGCGTCACCATGGTCGACCACGACGGCCGGTTCGCCTTCCCCGATGCGGTCACGAGTCGCGGCGCGAAGCACCTGCGCGAGCTCACCGGCGCAGTTGCACGAGGCGACCGGGCCGTCATGCTCTTTCTGATTCAGCGAGCGGACGGGGACGGCTTCACGGTGGCCGACGATATCGATCCGGGCTACGGCGAGACGCTGAGGCGAGCGGTCGACGCCGGCGTCGAGGTGCTCGCCCACCGCGCCGAGGTCTCACCGGAGGAGATCCGGGTCGTCGAGCGGGTGCCGGTCGAGCTGTAGCCCTCGCCCGATGCTGGATGTTCGATTTTGGATCTTGGATCTTGGATAGGCGCCAGGGTCGCTCCCGATCCCGATCCCGATCCCGATCCCGATCCCGATGACAGCGTCAGCGCTCAGGATCAGCGGCAGCGGCAGCGGCAGCGGCAGCGGCAGCGGCAGCGGCAGCGGCAGCGAACGGTACCGCGTCGATCCCCGCGACTTCAATCGCTGCGGCGGGCGTGCCGGGTACGGCATTGTGCTCGCATCGCCTCCCGGCCGCGAGCTCTCGCCGCACAATGCCGATACCGGGCACCCGCCGAGCCCGAGCGCTGAACCACGTGCAGCCGCACCGGCAAGCAGGAAGGCCGCCGGCGCCCGGGCAGCGTGGTCAGTGTCGTTCCGGCGTCCTTCGTACGACCACGCTGCCCGGGCGACGCTGGGTCGATCCCGCCAAAAGGCGGGGTGGCCCAGAGGGCCGATGTCGACA
>JASFPU010000320.1:0-4564 GCA_050115855.1 Holophagae bacterium | reverse complement strand
GCCCCGGTTTTCGACGACGATCGTGTAGTCGAGCGCATCGCCGAGTGCGACGCCGGTGGCCGATGCGCTCTTGTCGATGAACAGCTCCTCGCAGGCGCCTCCGCCGGCGCCTCCGAAGATCTGGGTGACGTCGTGGCCGGACGGATTGATGACGTCGTAGCAGCGCACGTTGGGTCCGGCCTGGCGATAGCCCACCGCGATCGCGTCGAAGTGGACCTGCAGCCCCTCGCTGCCGTTGACCACGATCCCCGCCGACACGATCTCCCCTTCGGCGATGTCACCGACCGAAATCTCGGCGACGTCGGCCGGATAGATGCCGTGCGGCGGGATGGTCGCATCGCTGCAGTCGAACGACGGCACGCCGTACACCAACGCGCTCGGATCGACGGTGACAGCGCCGCCGGGCAGCGTGATGGTGGCGTCGGTGAACAGCGTCGGGTCGTTGACCGCCACCAGCAGCACGGTCTCGGTCGCCGTGTTGTCGCCGCTTCCGGTGCCGCGGTTCTCGATGTTGAGCGTGAAGGCGGGGTCGGTGACGATGTGCCCGCCGGCCTGCGGGTCGTCCGAGTCCGGGTACAGCCAGAGCCGGGCGGTCGCCTCTGCGGGTTGGGGCGCCGCGACCGCCACCAGCAATCCGAGTGCGATGGTGGCGATGACCGTGCGAGCACCGATGCCTCGTCCATGGATGCCGTCAGTTTTTGACATGTGTTGCCCTCCCTTGCGACACGCGCCGTTGTGAGTTGTCCGATCGTCGAACGACTGGGTCCGAACTGTGTCTCCACGATGGGCCCTGCGGGGTGTAGTCGCCGTGACCGGGGTCACGAACGGAAGGCGCCCAGCGCGGGTCCCTACACGACGATGTTGACCAGCCGGCCGGGGACCACGATGACCTTCCTGGCGGGCTGGCCGCCCATGTGCTTGACCGCCTTGTCCGACGCCAGCGCGAGCCGCTCGAGCTCGTCCTTCGGCGTGTCCTTGGCGACGTGCAGCTCATCGCGTTTCTTTCCGTTGACCTGGACGACGACGGTGATCGTCTCGTCGATGCACAGCGCCGGGTCGTAGCCCGGCCAGTCGGCGTGGGCGATGAGCTCGGGCTCGCCGAGCCGCTGCCAGAGCTCCTCGCACAGGTGGGGTGCGTAGGGCGAGAGGACGCGCAGAAACGTCGTCACCGTTTCCCTTGGCAGGGTCGCGCTCTGGGTCGCGTCGTTGACGAAGATCATCATCTGCGCGATGCCGGTGTTCATCTGCAGGCTCTCGGTGTGCTCGGTGATCTTCTTGACGGTCTTGTGCAGCGTTCGCTCGAGCTCGGGCTCGGAGCTCGGCGGCGCGTCGGTCAGCCGCTCGCTCAGCCCGCCGGTGCGCTCGTCGACGACCAGGCGCCAGGTGCGCTGCAGGAAGCGGAAGACACCCTCGACGCCCTTCATCTGCCACGGTTTTTGGACCTCGAGCGGGCCCATGAAGAGCTCGTACAAGCGCATCGCGTCGGCGCCGTAGTCGGCGATCACGTCGTCCGGGTTGACGACGTTGTACTTGGACTTCGACATCTTCTCGATCTGGGCCTCGACCGCCTCGCCGGTGGACTCGAGCACCGCCGAGCCGTCGTCGCGCTCCTCGATCTCGGACGGCAGGTGGTACTTGCCGCGCGCATCGCGGTAGGAGTACGCCAGGATCATCCCCTGGTTGAACAGCTTCTGGAACGGCTCGGTCGTCGACACCCAGCCGCAGTCGTAGAGCACCTTGTGCCAGAACCGGGCGTACAGCAGGTGGAGCACGGCGTGCTCGACACCGCCGATGTACAGGTCGACCGGCATCCAGTACCGCTCGAGCTCCTTGGACCACGGTGCGGAGTCATTGTGCGGATCGATGAAGCGCAGGTAGTACCAGCAGCTGCCCGCCCATTGGGGCATCGTGTTGGTTTCGCGAGTCGCCATCCGGCCGTCCGGCAGCTCGACGCGCAGCCAGTCGTCGCCGGCCCGGGCGAGCGGTGGCCGGCCGTCGTCGGTCGGACGGTACTCGTCGATCGCGGGCAGACCGACCGGCAGCCAGCTGTCGTCGAGCGCCACAACCTCGCCGTCGTCGGTGTGGACGATGGGGAAGGGCTCACCCCAGTAGCGCTGGCGCGAGAACAACCAATCGCGCAGCCGGTACTGGATCCGGCCCCGGCCGAGACCGCGCTCCTCCAGCCAGCCGGTGATCGCGGCGATCGCATCCGGCACCTTGAGCCCGTCGAGGCTGAAGCCGCCCGTGCCCGACGAGTTGACCATCACCCCTTCGGAGTTGTCGGTGAACGCCTCCTCCTCGATCGGACGGTCGCCGCCCGACACGACCTCGACGATCGGCAGGCCAAATGTCCTGGCGAACTCGTGGTCGCGCTCGTCGTGGCCCGGTACCGCCATGATCGCGCCGGTGCCGTAGCCCATGAGGACGTAGTCGGCGACCCAGATCGGGATCTCCTCGTCGTTGACCGGGTTGACCGCGAAGGCGCCGGTGAAGACCCCGGTTTTAGACTTGGCGAGATCGGTGCGGTCGAGGTCTGACTTCTGCTCCGCCTGTCGGACGTAGGCCTCGACCTCGGCTCGCTGCGCGTCGGTGGTGATGTCGGCGACCAGCGGGTGCTCGGGCGCGAACACGCAGTAGGTGGCGCCGAATAACGTGTCCGGGCGGGTCGTGAAGACGGTGAAATCGCGGTCCGAGCCGGCGATCTTGAAGACGACGTCGGCGCCGTGGCTCTTGCCGATCCAGTTGCGCTGCATCTCCTTGACCGACTCCGGCCAGTCGAGCCCGTCGAGGTCGGCGAGCAGCCGCTCGGCGTAGTCGGTGATCTTGAGCATCCACTGGCGCATCAGCCGGCGCTCGACCGGGTCGCCGGTCTCACAGTACCGGCCGTCCTTGATCTCTTCGTTGGCGAGCACGGTGCCGAGTGCCGGGCACCAGTTGACCGGCACGTCGGCCATGTACGCCAGCCCCTTGTGGTAGAGCTGTAGGAAGATCCACTGGGTCCACCGGTAGTAGTCAGGCTCTGATGTGTTGACCTCTCGGTCCCAGTCATAGCTGAACCCGAGCCGCTTGATCTGGCGCCGAAACGTGTCGACGTTGCGCTTCGTGATCTCAGCCGGGTGCAGCCCCTCGCGCACCGCGGCGCGCTCGGCGGGCAGCCCGAAGGCGTCCCAGCCCATCGGGTGGAGCACGTTGAAGCCCTGCATCCGCTTCATGCGGGCGACGACATCGGTGGCCGTGTAGCCCTCCGGGTGGCCGACGTGAAGACCGGCGCCGGACGGGTAGGGGAACATGTCGAGGACGTAGAACTTGGGTCTGGCCGCGAGCGTCTCCGGGTCGGACGGCGTGGCGAAGGCCCGGCGCTCGTCCCAGACCTGCTGCCACTGGGGCTCGATGGTGTGCGGATCGTAGCTGTGGTTCGACATGCAGACTCCCGGCCGGCAACCGCCGGCAGTGCGGCGTATTCTACGTTGCCGACGCCCGACGTGCCAGTCGATCTGACTCCCCGCGTCCGCGTCCGTCCCTTGACCCCCCTCTCTCTCCCTCACCCTTGCGCGCCGTCGGACCACGGCGGAGGGGCGGTCGACATCGGCCTTCTGTGCCGCCTCCGCCTTGTGTCGGAGACGGCACAGCGTCACCCGGGCAGCGTGTCGTTCGTGCCCGTACGGTGCTGCGATCCGGAGGGCGTCCTTCGACTCGCTCCGCTCGTTCAGGAGCGCTGCCCGGGCGCCGGCGGCCTTCCTGCCGGCCGGTGCGGCTGCACGACGTTGACGGCCTGGGCTCGGTGATTGCCTTCACACTTTTCCGAATGCACGGAGCGGCCGGAGCGGCAGGGCGAGAAAAGTGTGAAGATGGCACGTCCGCCGGTGGCGATTGAACGTGCGGAGATCGAGGCGGTGGCTGGGGCCATTTGGTGAAGCGAATCGCGTTTCCATTTGGATGGGGCTCGAGTTTCCATGTAATGCTCGGCGTGAGCTTAGCGCTCTTTTGAGTCTCGGCGGTTCCATTGTGGCCGCAGGATTCGATGATCGCTGCTCGAGAGGCCGTTTGCTGAAGCCATCGCTTTCGCAGAAGCTCTCATCGGGAACGGGATCGGGATCGGGATCGATTCCATCGCGCATCCAGCATCCAGCATCCAAGATCCAGCATCGAGCACGCACGCCGGAGCGCCGGGATTCTCTATGGCATAATCTCCTCCGGCGGCGCGATTGCGTCGAGCCTGCTTGACTGTCGGAGGAGAACCAATGAGCCACGATCGTGACGATGCAACCGGTCTCAGAAGTGCGGGCAGAGCCCTGGAGGAGTCGTTCTTCGCGAGAGAGAACGAGCGACTTCGGAAGAAGCTCCAGGAGAGCCACGAAGAGATGGAACGGCGCGAGGCGCTCAAGGAAGCGATGAACCTCGACAACGACGAGGTGATCGATGCTCTGATCAAGGTTGACGCCAGGCCGGAGACCGTGGCCGCGCTGAGCCTCGTGCCGCTGATCGAGGTCGCGTGGGCCGACGGCAAGGTTCAGTACGAGGAACGTCAGGCGATCCTCACGGCCGCCGAAGAACGGGGGATCAA
>JASFPU010000319.1:0-4568 GCA_050115855.1 Holophagae bacterium | reverse complement strand
CGGCGCGTCGATCTGGAGCACCGCCAGATCCTTGTCCGGCGCGACGCCGATCACCTTCGCCTCCCACGTGCTCTGATCGGCGAGCGTGACCTCGGCCCGGTTGCCGCCGCGGATGACGTGGAAGTTGGTGACGACGTGGCCCCGGTCGTCCCAGATGAAGCCGGATCCCGTCCCGCGGGGAATCTCCATCACGTTGAGTCGGAAGAAGTCCCGGCGCAGCGCGATCGAGGTGATGTACGCGACCGACGGGCTCACGTTCTCGAACACCGACGTCACGGTCCGTTCGGACGGCGTCAGATCGGCACGCGGCGCCACCTCTCTCGGCACGGCCGGCCCGGTCGGCCGCTGGGCAGTGGCGAGCGTCGTCACTCCGACCCCTCCGACGACGCCAGTCAGGAAGACAACCGGGACCAGCCACTTCGACATCGACATGCTCGCACCTCCGAAGGCCTCGAGAGTATAGCGCCGGCGGCAGACATCGATCGAGTGCCGGCGTTCGATGTCATAATGAGGGACACATGCTCGTGTTGAAAGTCACACCGGCCGAAGGGGAACCCTTCGAACACGAGGTCGAGGCGGACGACCTCTCCATCGGTCGCTCGACGAGGTGCGACGTCACGATCCCCGATCGCTTTCTGTCGCGCCGTCACGCGCGGCTCTTCGCCGCTGACGACGGGTGGCTGATCGAGGACCTCGGATCGCGCAACGGCACCTTCGTCAACGGCAACCGGATCATGGAAGCGACGCCGGTCGCGCTGGGAGACGTGATCTCACTGTCCGCGAGCCTCATCAAGGTCGGCGTCGCGGGTGACCGCGGTCCACCCGAGCAGGTCACGACCGAGGTTTCGTCGACCGACCGGCTGCTGCGATCGGCCGCGGAGATGCTGCGCCACACCGACACACCGCCTCCCGAGGTGGCCGACGACGACCGCTCGGTCCTCTCCCGATACGCGGGCCGGCTCGCCCTGATCAACACCATCCACCAGGCGATGGCGCAGTCCGTCTCGCTGGACGACCTGCTCGAGCTGCTGCTCGACCACATCTTCGCCCAGCTCGCACCGGAGCGTGTCGAAGTCTACATGCGCTGCGACGACGACAGCTACACCTGCGTCGCCAGCCGCTCCGGACCGGTGTCGAGGCTCAGGACGCTGTACTCGGAAAGCCTGTTCTCCGAGGTCGGCGACAGGGCGATGGCTGCGCTGGTCACCGACACCCGCTCAGACCACCGCTTCGCCCAGGCCGAGAGCCTGGTCTCGACCGGCGTTCGTTCACTGCTCGCCGCGCCGCTCTTCGCCCCCAATCGGGCGCTCGGCCTCATCGTGCTCGGCTCGAACGCCGCGATCCGACAGTACACCGAGGAGGATCTCGAGCTGCTCGTCACGCTGGCGTCGGTTACGGCGCTGCGCATCCATAATCTGGCGCTGACCCAGGAGGCCTCCGAGCGGCGACGGCTCGAACGCGAGCTGACTATCGCGCGGCGGATCCAGGTGGCGCTGCTGCCGGAACGTCTCCCCGGCGTCGCGGGCTACCGGCTGTACGGCGAGACCCGACCGTCCCGCGGCGTCTCGGGCGACTACTACCAGGTCGTCGAGGGGGGCGACGGGAAGATCGTGATCGCGCTCGCCGACGTGTCCGGCAAGGGCATCTCGGCCGCGATGATCACCGGCTACCTCGAGGCGATCGCGTCGGTCTCGATCGAGGACGGCCTGCCGCCGCACGAGATCTTCAACCGGGTGTCGCCCAAGCTGATCAAACGGACCCTGCCGAACCAGTTCGCAACCATGTTCCTCGCCGCGCTCGACCCGGCCGATGGGCTAGTTTCGTACGCCAGCGCCGGCCACGCCCCCGGCTGTCTGGTTCGGGCGTCGGGCGCCGTCGAGTGGCTCGAATCGACCGGCCTCCCGCTCGGTCTGATGCCGACCGCCGAGTACCGGCTCGACCGAGCCCGACTCGAGACCGGCGACACCTTGCTGCTGTACTCGGACGGCTACACCGAGGCGAACGGTCCGGATGGCGAGGAGTTTGGCAAGAAAAGGCTGGCCGAGGTGTGCGTCGGGCATCGCGCCCTCGAGCCCGAGGAGCTCGCGGAGGCTGTCGGCGACGCGCTGTCGGCCTTCGCCGCGGGTCAACCGTTCGTCGACGACCGCACCATCGTCATCGTCCGTCGCGACGGCTGACCGTCGGGTGCTCTCAGCCGTGATCGAGGAACGCCGCGATCGCGGGCGCGACGCGTTCTGGATGGGTCAGATGGACGTGGTGGCCGCCGTCGACCTCGATCTGCGTGCAGTCCGGGATCGCCGCCAGCCGGCGGGCCATTTCATCCGCCGGAAACGGCCAGCCCGAAGTTGCGCGCACGGCGAGCACCGGACAGTCGATGGCGGCGAGAAAAGCCACCACCTGCTCTTCGGTGAACCGCCATCGGGATCGGGTCCGAAGTCGCGGATCGAACGTGAACCGGACGCCGTCGTCGCCGATCTCCACCGACCGCTCAACCAGAATCCGTGCGGCGGTCGGGTCGAGGTCAGACCCGTGGCACCGCGCCGCGACGGCGCTCGCCAGGTCGGGGTGAAGCCGGCCCGGCGCATCGACCAGCCGCCGTTCGTCGTCCAGTGCGGATCGCAGCAGTGCGGGTGCGTCCTCCGGCGGCGTCGCCAGCGGTCCGCCACCCTCGATGAGCACCGCACGTGTCACCCGACCGGGTACCGCTGCCGGCACCAACGACGCGATCCCCGCTCCCATCGAGTGACCGAGCAGCGCGAACCGATCGAGCCCGAGGGCGTCCGCGGTCTCGATCACCTGAGGCACCCAGTCGACGAAGTGGTGGCTGCAGCTCTCGGGGAGATGGTCCGACCGGCCGTGTCCCGCCAGATCGAGCGCAATGACGTGGCATCCATCGAGCTTGGGAGCGAGGCCGGTGAAGGTCGCCGCGTTGTCGAGCCAACCATGGATCGCCAGAACCGGCCAACCGGCCGCCGGGCCCCATTCGAGGCCGGCGAGCCGTCCGTGGCGGAGCTCGACCGTGAGCTCGGTGACGGGTCGGTGATCCGGAGCACTCACCCCGCCACAATACCCCATTCCCCGGTCCGCGAGGCGGCGCTGACCGGACGAAAAAATGGCCCCTCCCGCCGGGAGGTGGTTGAGCGGGAGGGGCGATCAACGCGCCCGAGGACACCCTCGGGAGCACGTCAAAGAACCGTGCCGTGTCAGTCCATCTGCTTGCGCAGGATGGCCGGAATCTCGTAGTCGTCAGTCTGATTGATGCCGTACTCGGAGTTCGGTCCGCCGGGCACGAAGAACCGGCTGGTTCGCGCCGACGGCGTCTCGTCCCGCGGCGCGTCGGCAAACGACCGCACGTCGGCGGCCGGAACCCGTGCCGAGTCCTGCTCGGACTGGAACCCGGTGGCGATCACCGTCACCTGGAGGCTGTCCTCGAGCTTGGGATCGACCACCGCGCCGAACAGGATCTGCGCATCCGCGTCGGCACCCTCGGTGATGATCTCCGCCGCCTCGTTGATCTCGTTGAGTGTCACGTCGGTGCCACCCGAGATGTTGATCAGCAGGCCACGCGCCCCCTCGATGGAGGTCTCTTCGAGCAGCGGCGAGGCGATCGCCTGCTGCGCCGCCTCGACCGCCCGGTGCTCGCCGAACGCGAGCCCGATCCCCATCAGGGCGTGGCCCATCCCCTTCATGACGGTCCGGACATCGGCGAAGTCCCGGTTGATGAGCCCGGGCACGGTGATGATGTCGGCAATCCCCTGGACCGCCTGACGGAGCACGTCGTCGGCGATCCGCATGGCATCGGTGAAGTTCGTGTTGCGCTCGACGAACTTGAGCAGCCGGTCGTTGGGGATGGTGATCAGCGTGTCGACGTGCTCGGCGAGCTGGCCGATCCCCTCCTCTGCGACCTTGCGCCGCCTGGAGCCCTCGAACGAGAACGGCTTGGTCACGACCGCCACCGTCAGGGCGCCGACGTCCTGCGCCATCTGGGCGATGATCGGCGTCGCACCGGTGCCGGTGCCGCCACCCATGCCGCTGGTGATGAAAACCATGTCGGCCCCTTCGAGCAGGTCGAAGATCTTCTTGTCGGCTTCGAGAGCGGCGTTGCGCCCGATCTCCGGGTTGGCCCCGGCGCCGAGCCCACGCGTCAGCTCGGAGCCGAGCTGGAGCTTGAGCGGCGCGAGGCTGTTGGTCAGCGCCTGGGCATCCGTGTTCGCCGCGATGAACTCGACGCCGGTCAGTCCGGCGGAGATCATCCGGTTCACCGAGTTGCAGCCGCCGCCGCCGACCCCGATCACCTTGATCCTGGCCGGCTCCGTGCCCTCGTCGAGAAAGATCCCCGACCCGGGCTCATCGTCGAACAGGGTCGTGTCCCCGTCGTCGGTCCCATCGACCTCGTCGATGAACTCATTGTCAAACTCGATCATGACCACCTCCCATTTCAAATATGTCGCCGAGGGCGTGTCGCAGCCGGGCCAGAAGGCCGCCCTGCCTCCCCCGTATCGTCGAGTACTCCGTCCGTTTCTTGCACTGCATCCTGATCAACCCGCACGCGACCGCCCACTCCGGAC
>JASFPU010000318.1:0-4570 GCA_050115855.1 Holophagae bacterium | reverse complement strand
CTCGTCGGCGGCGAGTGCGGCCGCCACCGGGACGAATCGGGCGGCGAGGTCCGGGTCGTCGGTCTGGGCCGCCAGTGCCTGGGCCCAGTACATGGTGAGGTAGTAGGTGCTGCCGCGGTTGTCGATCTCGTGGACCTTGCGCGATGGCAGGCGCTCGTTCTCGAGATAGGCGGCGACCGCCCGGTCGAGGGTTGTGGCCAGGATGGCCGCCTTGGCGTTGCCAGTGCGCTCGGCGATGAGCTCGAGCGACGGCACCAGAGCGCAGTACTCGCCGAGCGAGTCCCAGCGCAGGTGGCCCTCGGCGAGGAACTGCTGGACGTGCTTGGGTGCCGAGCCGCCGGCGCCGGTCTCGAACAGCCCGCCGCCCTTCATCAGCGGCACGATCGACAGCATCCGGGCCGAGGTTCCGAGCTCGAGGATCGGGAACAGGTCGGTGAGGTAGTCACGGAGGACGTTGCCGGTGACCGAGATCGTGTCCTCGCCGCGCCGGACCCGCTCGAGCGTGAATCGCATCGCCTCCACCGGTCTCATGATCCGGATGTCGAGTCCCGTGGTGTCGTGCTCGGGCAGGTACGCCTTTACCTTCTGGATGACCTGGGCGTCGTGGCCGCGCTCGGCGTCGAGCCAGAAGATCGCCGGCGACCCGGTCGCGCGCGCCCGGTTCACCGCAAGCTGGACCCAGTTGCGGATCGCGTCATCCTTCGCCTGGCACATGCGGAAGATGTCGCCCGGCTCGACCTTCTGCTCGAGCAGCACGGCACCGTCGGCGTCGACGACCTTGAAGGTGCCGTGGCGGGGGGCGGTGAAGGTCTTGTCGTGCGAGCCGTACTCCTCGGCCTTCTTCGCCATCAGGCCGACGTTGGCGACGTTGCCCATGGTGGCCGGGTTGAACTGGCCGTGGCGCTTGGCGTTGTCGAGGATCTCCGAGTACATCGTCGCGTAGCACCGGTCGGGCACCATCGCGATGCAGTCCTGCAGCTCGTCGTCGGCGTTCCACATTCTGCCGCCGTCGCGGATCACGTTGGGCATCGAGGCGTCGACGATGATGTTGTTGGGCACGTGGAGGTTGGTGATGCCCTTGCGGGAGTCGACCATCGCCAGCGCTGGACGTGACTCGTAGACCGCCTCGATGTCGGCCTCGATCTCGGCCTTCTTCTCCGCCGGCAGCCGGTCGAGCTTGGCGAGCACGTCGGCGAGGCCGTTGTTGACGTTGGCGCCGATCTCTTCGAGCGTGTCGGCGTGCCTGTCGAGCGCGTCGGCGTAGAACACCGACACGCAGTGGCCGAACATGATCGGGTCGGAGATCTTCATCATCGTCGCCTTGAGGTGCAGCGAAAGCAGCACGCCATCGGCCTTCGCCACCGCGATCTGCTCGGCGTAAAAGGCGCGCAGCGCGGCGACGTTCATGACCGCAGTGTCGATGACCTCGCCGGCGGTCAGCGCGAGCCCCTCCTTCATGACCTCGGTTTCGCCATCGTCACCGGTGAACTCGATGTCGACGACGGTCGGCTCGGCGACGGTCGTGGAGGTCTCCGAGCCGTAGAAATCGCCGCCGGTCATGTGGGCGACCCGCGCCTTGGAGCCCGACTCGGGCCACGGCTTCATCATCTTGTGCGGATGCTTCTGGGCGAAGCGCTTGACCGCGGCGGCCGGCCGGCGATCCGAGTTGCCCTCGCGGAGCACCGGGTTGACCGCTGAGCCCAGACAGACCGCGAACCGGTCGCGCAGGATGCGCTCGGCATCGGTCTTCGGCTCCTCGGGGAACTCGGGGATGTCGTACCCCTTCGAACGCAGCTCGGCGATGGTCGCCTGAAGTTGCGGAATCGACGCCGAGATGTTGGGCAGCTTGATGATGTTGGCCTCGGGGCTCTGGGTGAGCTCACCGAGCCGACGCAGCTCGTCCGGGATCTTCTGGTCGTCGGTCAGGTTGTCCGGAAAATTGGCGATCACCCGGCCGGCGAGCGAGATGTCGCGGGTCTCGACCTCGACACCCGTGCCGCGAGTGAACGCCCGGACCACGGGCAGGAACGCGTACGTGGCCAGTGCCGGTGCTTCGTCGATCTTGGTCCAGATGATGGTGGAGGCTGCCATGGTTCACCTTTCGAGGAGCGGATTTGCCGCGATCCGGCACGGCAGTCTAACGCGTCCCGAGGCCGCTGACCAGCCGCTGGTGCACACGTTGGCCTGCTCTTGTGAATATTGGAACATGGCATCGGTGGTCCGACGGAGTCAGGGTTGAACGCGTCGGCCGGAGGCGTCACGCAGCCAGCCCTTGGCTTCTGGCAGGCGGCTCGAGAAGAAATTCGCGATATCGTCGAACATCTCGTCGGTGATCGTGTGGCCGACACCCGGGTAGAGTCGGAAGGTCGCGTTCATTGCGGAGGCGGCATAGATCGCCTCGGCCTTGGGCCAGCGCTCGATCGGTGTCGCGCCGAACAGGCGATTGACCTGCGCCCGCTGCTCGTCGGAGTAGGCGTCACTGTACGGAACCGAGTCGTTGGTGTCGGCCGATCCCATGTACAGGAAGATCGGAACCGCGCGCACCGCCTCCATGTCCAGCTCGTGGCCCAGGTACGAGGCGATGTCGGCGATCCCGACGTGGTAATTCAGGGTCTCTCCCTGCCACTCGGCGACCGGCGCCAGCGGCCAGCCGCCGGGCGACCCGGCAGCCGCGGCGAGGGTTCGCTCTGGGTGGAGGACGGCAAACCGGTTGGTGAACTGACCGGATGCCGAGAACCCCATGATGAGCACCTTGTCGTCGGTCTGGACCCGCAGATCGGCGAGCCGCTCGCGGGCGTCGTCGATCATCTCGATGAGCTGGAGGTCGATCCGCACGAGCCCTTCGTGGGAGGTGGCGAGCGTGTCGTTGTCGAGGGCGTGCGTGTACGCCCACCACAGGCTCATGGGACGCGGGAAGGTCGGCACCAGCAACGGCACGCCGAGCCGCTCAGCGAAGCGCTCGCGCCAGCCCACGAGAGCCAGCGCACTGCCGTCGTGGACGTTCTCGACGTCAAAGACGGTCCCGGTGTTGTTGGGCTCGACGAGCAGGGCCGTGTTGGGGGCGACGTTCTGGGGGATCCACAGGTAGTAGGCCCAATCGAAGTCGTACCGCGAATCCTGCGGGCGGACCTTCAGTAGACGGGCCGTGCCCTCGACGTTGAACCCGATGACGGTCACTGGCAGCGGGTTGCCGTCGGTGTCCCGAAAGCCGGCTGCTCCGTCCGGGTTGAGAGTGAAGGAGATCAGCGCGCCCGCCGGCAGCAGGGTCCCGTCATCGGGCCGGACGATCACCAGCGTTCGGCCGTCGGGCTGCCAGAAACGGCCGCTGGCGGAGAGATCCCAGTTGCCGGTGGTGCACACCAGGTTGGTGTCGGGCGCCATCGGTTTGCTGAAGGTGATCGAGATCGAGTCGCGGAACACACCGACGCCGCGGGCGCCGTCTGGCGGATCCGACGCGGCGACCACCGGCGGTTCGCCTGGCCCCGGTCCTCCGGTGGTCATGGCGAGGGAGTAGGCGCCGAGCGGGGTACCTTCTCGATCCTCGAAGCCGGCGCCGCTCGGGTTGAGCAGGAAGGTGATCACCGTCAGCGTTGGCAGCGGTTCGGACGCGTTGTCCCGCCGCAACGTGACGGTGCGGCCGTCGGCCGACCACGAGTGGGGCGTGTGGCCGGACACGGGCCAGTGTGAGCCGACGGCGATCGACACCGTGTCGGCCATCGGCTCCGAAAACTCGATCATCACGGAGTCGAGGTCGACGGGAACGTCGGCTGCACCGTTGCCGGGTGCTGTCGCGACCACAATCGGTGCCCCAGGCACCGTCCCGTTGAAGACGGTGAATGAAAAGGTGTAGGTTGCCAGGGGATTGCCGTCGAGGTCGGTGAACGAGTAGTACGGCGGCGGGTTGAGGGTCACGGTGATGATGTCACCGCTCTGCCATGGCGGTCGCGCCGGATCTCTGGTCAACGTCAATGTCGTGCGGTCGGGCTCCCACGCGGGGTCGAACTCCGACAGGCCGGAGTAGCTGAACCCACCGGCCATGGGCTCGGAGAAGCTCAGAGTGATGGTGTCGAGATCTCCGGCCACTCCGATGGCACCGTTGGCAGGTTCGGTGGCGAGCACCGTCGGACGTGTCGCCCACGCGGTGCCCGCAGCCACCATCACGGCGACCACCAAGATCGGGTGGATCGGCCCCAGCTGCTTCGACGACCCGAGCATGATTTCAAACAGAATGTAACGTCCGGTACGGGGGTCGTCAATCGGGCTCCGGGTCAACCATCGGCGTGTCCCCTGACGTAGGATCGGAATCCGGGCCGGGGGGGACGACGTTGCTCAGCCGGAGGGGATCATGAGCTACCAGTTCTACACCGTGCTGCACCTTGTCGGCGTTCTGTTTCTCTTTACGTCGCTCGGCGCGCTGGCCGCGACGGCCTCGTCGACCACGGCGCCGCTGCGTCGGATCGCGACGATCGCCCACGGCGTCGCGTTGGCGGTCATCCTGGTTGCGGGGTTCGGCCTGCTCGCTCGCCTCGGCTTCTTCGGTGACATCCCGATCTGGGCGTGGACCAAGATG
>JASFPU010000317.1:0-4581 GCA_050115855.1 Holophagae bacterium | reverse complement strand
ACCACACCGGCAACGAGCAGCGATCCCATCTTCAGCAGAACTCCGAAACACGACCTCCGTTGACGCGAAGATTGATGCCGCTCGCGCATGTCGAAACCTCCGATCGCTGCGCCGCAGGTGGGCGATCTCCCGTGCCATGCGGTTGTCCGGTTTCCCCCATGAGCTTTTCACGAAGCTCCCACTCGACACGACGGTTCACAGCAGCCCGGAGACTCCGGACGCGTGGGCTGCGCGAACCTCTCGACCTCTGAGACCTTTGGTTTGAACCTAGGTCCGTCTGGGCGGAGGCGCAAGTGTGGAGCGATGCCGAGCTCCACGGTTTTGCGAAGCCGACGGCATGGTTTACGCCTGGGTACTGACGCTGCTGTTCATCCCCAAGCTCGCTGAAGCTCGACGCACCGAACCCGCAGCCGCAGAGGACGTCGCCTCGACGTAAGCGACCGGGACACAGCGATTCCCGAATGCCACGTGTGACACGATCGGACTCCGTTTCGCGACCGGGCTGCTCGCCGCCGCCGGGGCGGCCACGCTCGGGTTTCGCTTCGCGCTGCTCAGGCTCGGGTCATCCGAAGCAGGGTGCGACGAGGTGGACGACACGTCGCAATCACGCTGTGTGACAGCGTCGAGTTTCAACGCGGGGACGGAAAGAGCTGCGTAGCTCGTGTCCTCACAACGCGACGATGCGAGGGATGACACCTCCTCGTGGCCGGTCATCCCGTTACGCCGGAGTACCGCGAGAACATGCGGTGCGAAAGGAAACCGGGTCGTCGGTTGTTCTGTATCGGAACACGACGAACAGCGAGCCGGAATCGGAGACAACACATGGTCGACGACGAACGAACCCCAGGGCCGAACGACCGCAACCCCGATGACGGTGTCCCGTCGGAGCACGATCCGACGGTGGGCGCCGGCACTCCCGACGACGAAACGGTCGGGATGCCCGCCGCCGACACCGATGGGGCGGCGGCGATCCCGGACTTCATCGGCGGCTATCGGGTGCTCGGCGTGCTCGGCGAGGGCGGCATGGGCATCGTCTACGAGGCCGAGCAGGCGAGCCCGCGCCGGCGGGTCGCGCTCAAGGTGATCCGCGGCGGCCACTTCGTCGACGACAACCACATCCGGATGTTCCGCCGCGAGGCGGAGACCCTGGCCCGGCTGAGGCACCCCAACATCGGTGCGATCTACGAGTCGGGCAGGACCGAGGACGGCCGGCACTTCTTCGCTATGGAGCTCGTGCGGGGCAAGACCCTCGACGACTATCTGGCCGACCGGCCGCGCACCGTGACCCCGTTCGAGCTCGAGCACCGGCTCACGTTGTTCCGCAAGATCTGCGACGCGGTGCAGTACGCCCACCAGCGCGGCGTCATCCACCGCGACCTCAAGCCGTCGAACATCATCGTCACCGACGACCAGTCGAGCTCGGGCGTGTCGTCGAGCGCCTCGACGCAGGCGGCGGCGCCGACCGTGAAGATCCTCGACTTCGGGCTCGCCCGGATCACCGAGGAGGACCTCGCCATGACTCAGGTGACCGAGATCGGGGTCATCAAGGGGACCCTGCCGTACATGGCGCCGGAGCAGGCGAGGGGCGATGCCGAGGCCATCGACATCCGGACCGACGTCTATGCGTTAGGGGTCATCCTGTACGAGATGCTCGCCGGCCGCCGGCCCTACGACACGGCGCGCTCGGCCCTTCTGGAGGCGGTGCGCGTGATCTGCGAGGAGCCGCCGGCGCCGCTCGGCTCGTCCTGGAGCGGCAGCCGCAAGCTCGACCCCGATGTCGAGACCATCGTCGGCGCGGCGCTCGAGAAGGACCCGGACCGGCGCTACGCGTCGGCCGCCGCCATGTCGGAGGACATCGGCCGGTTTCTCGAGTCCCAGCCGATCCTCGCCCGGCCGCCGTCCGCGGTCTATCAGCTGAGGAAGATGGTCACCCGCCACCGCACCGCCTTCGCGGCATCGGTGGTCGTGGCGGCCGTGCTCGTGGTCTCGTCGGTGGTCAGCACCAGCCTCTACCTCAAGGCGAAGCGCGAGTCGGAGCGGGCGAGGGTCGAGGCCCTCAAGTCGGACCAGGTGGCGACCTTCATGACCGAGATGCTCGAGGGGGTCGGCCCGGCGGTGGCCGTCGGCAGAGACACGACGATGCTGCGCGAGATCCTCGACCGGACCGCCGAGCGTCTCGATGCCGAGCTCGACGGCCAGCCCGAGGTCGAGGCCAGCCTGCGCGACGTGCTCGGCAAAACCTACCGCGATCTCGGCGAGCTCGAGGCGGCGGAGACCCAGCTGCGCTCGGCCGTCGCGACCAACCGCCGGGTGCTCGGCGATGACGACCCGGAGACGCTGATCTCGATCAACGATCTCGGGCTCACGCTCCAGGACCGGGGCGCCTGGGAGGAGGCCGAGGCCCTGACCCTCGAAGGGCTCGAGGGCTGCCGCCGCGTCCTGGGCGACGATCACATCGAGACCCGGACGGCGGCCTCGAACTATGGTCAGCTGCTCGCCGAGACCGGCCGCTTCGCAGAAGCCGAGGTGGTCAACCGAAAGACCCTCGAGGACTTTCGCCGCATCGAGGGTCCCGACGATCCGCAGACGCTGACCGCACAGACCAACCTCGGCATCCTGCTCAAGCGCATGGGCCGCATCTCGGAGTCCGAAGCGATCCTGCGGGACTCCCTCGAGACCAAGAAGCGGGTGCTCGGTGACGACCACCCGGAGACGCTGATCAGCCTCGACGCCCTCGCGGTGGTGCTCGAGGACCAGGAGCGCTTCGACGAGGCCGAGCCTTTGTACTTCGAGTCCCTCGAGGCCTGCCGCCGGGTGCTCGGCGATGCCCACCCTGGAACGCTGCGGGTGATGTCCAACATTGGCGTCTTCCTGACCAAGGTGGGGCGGCCGGACGAGGGCGAGCGGTATCTGCGCGAAGCGCTCGAGACCAAGCGGCGGGTGTTCGGCGACGACCACCTCAACACCCTGGTGTCGTTGAACACCATGGGCTTCTGGTACTTCCGGCAGAAGCGGTACGACGAGTCGGAGGCCATGGTCCGCGAGGCGGTCGAGCGGGGGAGGACCACGCTCGGCAACGACCACCCGGAGCTCCTGGTCTGGGTCTACAACCTGGGCAAGCTGCTCGAGTTGCGCGGGCGCGCGGCAGAGGCGGAGCCGTACTACCGCGAGGTCCTCGACACCCGGCGCCGGGTGCTCGACCCGGCTCACCCGGAGACCCTCTACGTTCTCACGGAGCTGGCCAAGCTGGTCGACGGTTTGGGCCGGTCGGACGAGGCCGAGCAGCTGCTCACCGACGGGCTCCGGGCGTCCGTGAACGAGCACGGCGGCGCCGGCGCCCCGACCGTCGAGCTGAGGGCCCGGCTCGCCCGGTTCTACGCCGTGCACGATCGCCCGGACGAGTCCCGTTCGGTGGTTGTCGAGCAGCTCGCCGCGCTGCGCACCGCCGCGGAAGCGTCCGACGAGCCCGGACCCAAAAACGCCTTCGCCTGGGAGGCGCTGACCTGCGAACCCGCGGATCTCCAGGATCCCGACGCGGCTCTCGCCTTCGCCCTCGAGGCGGCGGAGCTCGGCAACCGGCAGGACCCGGACGTCCTCGACACCCTGGCGCTCGCTCACCACCGAACCGGCGACCACGTGCGTGCGGTCGAGGTCCAGCTGCAGGCGCTGGAGCTCGTCGGCGAGCAGGATTCCGCACGTCGCGAGGCCTTCGAGCAGGCCCTCGCGAGCTACCGGAGCGCCCTCGAAGACTGAGCCCGTCCGGACGGCGCCACGGCTCACA
Source organism: Holophagae bacterium (assembly GCA_050115855.1). Taxonomy (GTDB): domain Bacteria; phylum Acidobacteriota; class Thermoanaerobaculia; order Thermoanaerobaculales; family Sulfomarinibacteraceae; genus JAHECW01. The sequence continues at coordinate 800 of JASFPU010000317.1, read as the reverse complement.
ACCCCACGGCCTCGGTTCGATTCGTCTGCAGTGCGCTGATGTGATCAGCACCCATCGGCGCTCATCCCTCGATTCGATCCGATCGTTTGGAAGGGCCCGAAAGCGTTCGACGTTGCCGCGTTCGAGGTTGCAGCGATGACCAATACACCGCCACACGATCCGAACCCTGTCGACGCGAAGTCGGCGGTGGGAAGAGTGCGGGAGTCGGTGTGGGACTATCCGCGTCCCCCGAGGCTCGAACCGACCGAGCGCCGGATCCGGGTGGTCGTCTCGGGCATCGTCATCGTCGATACGCACCGCGCCCTGAGGCTGCTCGAGACGTCGCATCCTCCGACCTATTACCTTCCGCCGGAGGACGTCCGAATGGACCTGCTCGAGCCATCACGACGCAGGACCTTCTGCGAGTTCAAAGGGTCGGCGCGGTACTTCAACCTCCGTCTCAACGACCGTTTCATCGAAGACTGCGCCTGGTCGTATGCCGATCCGGTTCCGCGGTACGCCGCCGTGAAAGACCGCCTCGCGTTCTTCGCGGGTCGTGTCGACGAGTGCTGGGTCGATGACGAGCTCGCCCGCCCGCAGCCCGGAGCCTTCTACGGTGGCTGGATCACGTCGGACCTCGACGGCCCGTTCAAAGGCGGCGCCGGCACCGCCGGTTGGTAGAACGGAGCCACGTTCACATTTCCACACATGTCGGTTCTGGGAGCGGTTCACGTTCGTATCAGCAAATCACAGAACGGTGCCACGTACACACTTTCAGGAACGGTGTCGGGTAGACCCCGGCGGGTAACCGCCCGGGTCTA
>JASFPU010000316.1:0-4584 GCA_050115855.1 Holophagae bacterium | reverse complement strand
GGCCGGTGAAGATCGAGCCGGAGAGCTCGACGATCAGCGTCCTGAACGCGTGCCACGCCGGGCGGCGGCGCAGCCCGCCGTCGGGTTGCGCAACGGCGAGGCCGTAGCCCCGGGCGAGCAACCGCCACCAGTAGACCCGTTCGACGGCGCCGCTGGCCAGCGTCAGCAGGTAGTAGCGGACCAGGTAATCGGCCTGTGTCTGCTCGTCCACCGAGACGGTCTTGCCGGCCGGCGAGTGCGGCCCCTCCCACAGCGGCCAGTTGACCTCGGTGATCCAGGCGCGGCCCGCCGTGTTGCGGCCGGTGTCGGCGATCGCCTTGAGAAGCAGCGCCTTGTCCACCGTGTCGAAGCCGAGCTGGGCGTTCTCGGGCGCACCGCGGCGGTCGACGTAGAGCAGGCTCGACAGCACGTCGACGTCGAGGCCGCGTCCGCGCGCGTTGGCGAGCGCGGCCGTGACCTGGAGCTCGAAGTCGATGACCGCGGGGCCGAGCAGCCGGACGCCGTCGACCCGCCGGAGCACCTCGGCGGCGCTGCGGTACATCCGGACGTACTCGCTGCGCGCCCAGATCCCCCACTTGCTGCGGTTGACCGCCTGGCCGATCTGGAAGTAGCGGCCGTACGGACTGAACCTCCCACCGAGCTCCTCGACCGCAGCCCGCCAACGGGCGGCATCGGTGACCAGCGCGCGCACCTGGGGCAGAGCGAAGACCAGCTCGATGCCGCGCCGGTGCAGCTCGCAGGCGAGCTCCTCCTCGGCGTCATGGTCGTCCTGCCACGGATGCAGCCGAAGCAGCACGGTGCCGACGCCGAGGTCGGTCACCGCCGCCAGGTGCGCCTCGGGGTCGTCGGGCCACGGTCGCACGCAGAGGCCGAAGCCGTCCATCGGCACCGGTCGGGTGTGGAGCTCGCGCGTGAGCTGCCGGTACCGCGCCGCGATCTTGGGCGCCGACATCGCGACCACGACGAGCTCGCGCAGGTGGTGCGGGCTGTCGATCAGTCGGATCCACCGCTTGGCCCAACGACCGGCGTGCTGGTGCGGCTGGTCCGACAGGTGGTCCCAGACCGCCAGGTCGCGCCGGCCGGCGCCCGCGGGCGCTGCCGGGATGTGGTCGTACGCGGTGTCCTTGCGGCGGTGCTCGCTGCGCAGCCCGACCCCCCGCAGCCGGTTCTTGATCGCGTGCTTGAGGATGTACGCGTCGACGCTCAGGCCGTACAGCCACCACCTGACGGACCATCTGGACGGCGCCCGACCCCAGTAGCCGCGAAGGAACGCCTGGCGGTGCTCCGGCTCGAGCACCGGCAGACGGCAGATGTCGCGCGTCCGGCGCCAGACGCCGGGGCGGACGCCGACCCGGGCCCGGTTGAGATCGACCAGCCACAGCTCTGGCGCGGGGCCGGTGCCGGTGGCGAGGATGTTCCCCATTGACAGGTCGCGGTAGACGATGCCCGCGTCGTGCAGCCGGCGCGCGTGGCGGCCGAGCTGGTCGAGAAAGTCGAGCTCATCGACGTCGGGAAATCCGCCGGCGTCGGGCTCGTCGTTGAGCCGACGAAAGAAGTGGCGAACCTCGTGCGCGTCGTCGATCCTGAGGGTAATGAAGAAGGACGGACCATCGGCGACGTCGGACTCGACCAGAGCCACCGGACCGGGAGTCGCGATGCCGGCGGCGGTCAGCGCCCGAGCCACGGCCCAGCTGCGCTCCGCCTTGCTGCCGCGCCAGCGACGTTCGAGGCGGCGTCGCGTCCCGCTGTTGCGGAACTGCTTCACCACCACCGGCACGACGCCAGACGGGGCGGCGAGCTCGGCGAGGTAGATGTAGTTTCGGCCCCAGTGGACAGTGGTCAACGCCGATGAGGGATCGATCACGCGGCGGATCTCTGACAAACCCTCGGTCGTCCCGAAATCACGGTCGACCTCGCCGTGGAAACCGCCCTCCGCAAAGCGCTGATACTGGCCCGTTAGTCCCCGCACGGCGGCAGGATAGCAGGAGGCGCGCCGATCCTCAGCCGAGCATGCGGAGGAGCTCGTCGGGACGGCTCGAGCGGGCCTGGGCCTCGTCGCTGGAGATCGCGCCCGCGGAGACCAGGTCCGACAGCGCCTGCTCCATGGTCTGCATGCCCCGGGACCGGCCCGCGATCAGCTCGTTGTAGATCCGCTCGGTGGTGCCGCGGCGGATGTGGTTGCGCACGGCGTAGGTCGCGAGCAGCAGCTCGACGGCGGGCACCCGACCGCGACCGCCGGCGGTCGGAACCAGCTGCTGGCAGATCACGGCGCGCAGGGCCAGCGCGAGCTGATGGCGGATCTGCTCCTGCTGGGCGGCGGGAAACACGTCGACGATCCGGTGGATCGCCTGGGCGCTGTCCGCGGTGTGCAGCGTCGACAGCACCAGGTGGCCGGTCTCGGCCGCGGTGAGCGCGGTCGCGATGGTCTCGAGGTCGCGCATCTCACCGACCAGGATGATGTCGGGATCGCGCCGCAGCGCCGAGCTCAGCGCCACCCCGAACGCCGGAGCATCGGTGCCGATCTCGACGTGCTCGAAGACCGACCGTCGGTTGGTGTGCTCGTACTCGACCGGGTCCTCGATCGTGATGACGTGGCGGATCCCGGCGCGGTTGACCCGATCGAGCATCGCCGCCATGGTCGTCGACTTGCCGGAGCCGGTCGGGCCGCAGACCAGGATCAGCCCGTTCGCCGCACCGGCCAGGTCGCCGAGCACGGGCGGCAGATTGAGCTCGTCGAGGTCGGGAATGCGTCGTGGCAGCGCGCGGACCGCCGCCGCCAGGCCGCCGCCCTGGCGCTGCAGGTTGACCCGCATCCGCCACGCGGTTCCGTCGTCGGGACCGGTCAACCGGAGTGAGAAGTCGGCGGCGCCACGCTCGGCCAGCTGGCGCTCCGCCCGGCTGCTCAGGTGCGCGGCGAACAGCCCGCGCACCGTCGTGTGGTCGACCTCGGGCATCGGCAGGGTCTCGAGCCGTCCGTCGACCCGAACGACCGGCGCCGCACCCGGGATCAGCAGCACATCCGACGCGGCGCGGCGCACCATCTCCTGCAGCACGGCGTCGAGCGGCTCGTCGCGGTGGACCTCGCGGAGGTCCGGCCCGTTCCACGCGGCATCGACGGCCTGCGCACCGCCGGCGGCGTCGGCATCGCGGTTCATCTCGTGGATCATCCGCTCGAGCTCGGGGTCGGGGATCAGGTCACCCATGGAGGGGACATGGTACCAAGCCGGAGGGCGAAGGTGGGTCCGATGCCCGGCGCCGACCACGGCCGGCGCCGGGCATCGGAGGTGGCGGCTGCGGGCACTCGCCAAAGGCGGCAAAGCGAGTTTGCTCATCAACGCTCGTCAGATATCCATGCGGTCTGGGAACGAGCTTCGCGTGTTCTCGAAACCGCGGGCGGTCAGCGGCCGCGCGGTCTTCCGGGCTCGCGGTACGCGCCGTCGTCGCTACGGCAATACCGATCTGGCGAGGCCCTCGGCGACCGCCATGCCGAGCGGCGTCGGCGCGATGGTGGCGCCGTCACGATCGAGGTGGCCGGAGGCGACGAGACGGTCGACGGCAGCGCTGTCGATGGCCGCGAGCTCGTCGCCGAACCGGCGTCGGACGGCGTCGAGGTCGACGCCGTCGGCGGTGCGCAGACCGAGCATGACGGTCTCGACGAGGAGCTCGGCCTCGGTCAGCGTCTCCTCGCCGTCGACCGGGCGCTCGCCGCCGGCCAGCGCCGCCGACCACAGCCGCACTTTGCGCCGGTTCCACCACCGGCGGCGACGGCCGTCGTAGCTGTGTGCCGACGGACCGAGCCCGAGGTACGGCGCGTGCGTCCAGTACTTGCGGTTGTGGCGGGACCGGTGATCGGGTGCGGCGGCGAAGTTGGAGACCTCGTAGCCGGACCAGCCGGCCGCGCCGAGCACCTCGTGGGTCAGCAGGTAGAGCTCGGCCTGGGTGTCCTCGTCGAGCTCGGTCAGATCGCCGTGGTCCCGCCGCCGCCCGAACACCGTGCCGTCGTGCACCGTCAGCTGGTAGCACGACACGTGCTGGACGCCGAGGGCGACGGCGGCGTCGAGCTGGTCTCTCCAGGCGTCGGCGCTCTGGTCGGGCAGGCCGAAGATCAGATCGACCGACACCGTGTCGAACCCGGCAGCGAGCAGACGCTCCGCAGCGCGGCAGCCGTCCGCCGCAGTGTGCCTGCGACCCAGAAACGCCAACGCGTCGTCGTCGAGGCTCTGGACGCCGAGGCTCGCGAAGGCGAACCCGAGCTCACGCCAGGCGCTGGCCGACGCTGAGGTCACGTCTTCAGGATTGACCTCCAGGTGCCACACGGCACCCGGGGCGATGTCGAGGCCTTTCGTGACGCTGTCGACAAGGGACGCGAGCTGGTCGACGGCCAGGCTCGACGGGGTGCCGCCCCCGACGTACACCGTGTCGAAGCGCCAGCCGAGACCGCGGTGCCGGTCGACCTCGATCGTCAGCGCGTCCAGGTACGAGGCGCGCCGCTCGGCGCCCGCGATCGTCACCGCGAAATCGCAGTACGGGCACACCGAGGTACAGAACGGAACGTGGACGTACAGCCCTGCGAGGTTCATCACT
>JASFPU010000315.1:0-4591 GCA_050115855.1 Holophagae bacterium | reverse complement strand
CCGGCGTCCTTCGTACGACCACGCTGCCCGGGCGACGCTGGGTCGATCCCACCGCCAGGAGGGAGCGAGCCAGAAGGCCGATGTCGACATCTGCAGTCCCGATCGATCAGGTCGATCCCGACGCGGTCCCACCGTTCATGGTCAGGGACGGTGGGCCGAGGCCCACCCTACGTCCGTCCCAATGACCTGGGCTCACCGGGGACGGCCGGGTCCGTTTCGTGGTTCGGTGCCGCCCCGCGGACTCGGAGGACCTTGCGGTCGGCATCGCCGTAGGGTGGGCTTGAGCCCACCGTCCCGGTCGATGCGAGTCACCCGAACGTTGTTACTCCGCACAGCGCTCCGGACGTTGGGCCGAGGCACCCCTTACGTCGAAGCCTTTGAGCCCGTGGCCGCTCGCCATTGCGGGTTCATTCCCGGTCCTGCCGTCGTGCGCGCCCCGCAACCAACATCGCACCCGTCGCGACAATGCAAACCACCCACCACCAGTCGCCCCAACGTGACCGCAGCGTCAGCGCGGTCGACGGTGCGAGGTCGGCGACGATCATTCCCTGATCGCCGACATCGAGCTGTTCGGTCACCCGGCCCGACGGGTCGACGAAACCGGAGATCCCGGTCAGTGCGGCGCGCGCGAACCAGCGGCGGGTCTCGGCGGCGCGCAGTCGAACCTGGGCGAAGTGTTGCACCGGGGCCCAGCTGAAGCCGTACCAGCCGTCGTTGGTCAGGGTGACGAGGATCTCGGAGCCGGCGCGCACCTCGGCCACGGCGTGGCTTGAGAACACGACCTCGTAGCACACCGCGACCCCGAGTGGGACGATCGACGGCAGAGGCGTTGCCGCTCCGCCCGGAGTGAACCGGCCGACCTCGCGAACCAGAGCCTCGGTCGTCACGAGATCCGCCCACGGTGGGACGTACTCGCCGAAGGGCACGAGGTGGATCTTGTCGTAGCGCACCGGCGACACTCCTCGGCCGGTGACCAGGAAGGCCGAGTTGGTGAAGCCGCCCGCGGCGGTCTCCGCCACCGAGTTGAGGACGATGTCGATGTCGAGGTCGGCGGCCAGCCCCGTGACCAGGTCGCGGTAGGCCGGATCGGTGTCGATCCGGAACGGCACCGCGCTCTCCGGCCACAGCACGATCTCGGAACCGGCGTCCGCCGCCCGCCGCGTCAGGGTCCAGACCCGGTCGGCGATCTCCTGCCACTCGCCGGGGTCCCACTTTTCCTCGAGGGTCGTGCCCGGCTGGAGCAGGGCAACCCGCACCGGGGGCCCGGCGGGCTCGAATCGCGGCGCCAATGCACCGAAGCTGATCGTGCAACCGACCGCCGCGACGAGCAGCGCCGCGGCGGCCGGCCGCCGATCGCGACGCACGACACCCCACGCGCCGGCGCCGATCGCCATCAGGCTCCAGGCCACCCCCGACGCACCCCACACCGGCAGCGACCCGAGCAGGCTCGGATGCCCGGCGACCGCGGCAGCAACGTCGTTCCAGGGAAACTCGAAGGGCTGGAATCGGCGCAGCGCATCCACCGCGACCCACGCCGCCGGGAACACCCAGATCCGCCAGACCGGCGGTACCAGCGCGGTCAGACCGACGATGACCGCCCAGGTCGTCGACAGGATCGCCGCCATGGCGACCAGCGACGCGGCCGCGCCGAGCCACGGGAGCTCCCCGTAGTCGTGCATCACACCGACCACCCAGTGCGTCGCGACCACCCAGTGCACCGTCCCCGCGAGCCAGCCGAGCAGCCACGGCCGCCAGCCTCTTCCGCTGCCCTCGATCGCCTCGAGCAGCAGACCGGGCGCCGCGAGCGCCAACGGCCACAGACCGGGCCCGGGCATCGCGAGAGCGAGTGTCAGCCCGGCGAGCATGGCGAGCAGCCACGGAGTCGCACGTTGCACGCGTGGAGTATACGGTGACGAGGGCCCGGTCGCTGCTCTGTCCAACCGACGCGGTCTGTTCCGATCGCGCGCGCCGCTCATCACCCCACGAACCCGATCGAGCTGGACCGCAGCTGGAATGGTGCTCCGAGTCGCGTCGTTGATTCCGACGGGGACCCTGATGAAAACCGTACTCGGTCTGATCGTCGCCATTGTCATTCCGCTCGCGGTCGGTGCCGTGTCCGGTGCCGCCACCGCCGAGGGTGTGTCGACCTGGTACCCGACCCTGGTCAAGCCGCCGTTCAACCCGCCGGCGTGGATCTTCGGCCCGGTGTGGACCGTGCTCTACATCATGATGGGGGTCGCGGTCTTCGTCGTCTGGCAGCGTGGCTGGGGATCCGACGGCGTCCGCGCCGCCGTCACGGCCTTCGCGATCCAGCTCGCCCTCAACGCGCTCTGGTCGATCCTGTTCTTCGGTCTGCGGTCGCCCGGCCTCGCACTGATCGAGATCGCCGTGTTGTGGCTCGCGATCGCGGCCACGGTGGTGCTGTTCTGGCGGGTCGCGACCGTGGCGGGTGCGCTGATGGTGCCCTACCTGCTGTGGGTCAGCTTCGCGACGGTGCTGAATGCGTCGATCTGGTGGCTCAACCGCGGCTCGGCCGGGTGACGAGATACAAGGGTGATGGATATGACGTTTCTTTCGTTCCTCAAGCTCTATGCGGTGGCCGTGGTCACCTTCTTCGCCATCGACCTGCTCTGGCTCGGCGTGATCGCACGCGGCTTCTACCAGGCACAGATCGGTCACCTCTTGAAACCGAACGTCAACTGGGCGGCGGCGCTCGCCTTCTACCTGATCTTCGTCGCCGGCATCGTGGTGCTGGTCGTTCGGCCGGCGGTGGAGCGCGAGAGTCTCCTCGTCGCGATCGCCCTCGGCGCGCTGCTCGGGTTGGTGACCTACGCCGCCTACGATCTGACCAATCTCGCGACGCTCGAGGGCTTTCCACTCACCGTCGCGGTCGTCGACATGATCTGGGGCATGGTGCTCTGCGGCAGCGTCAGCGCCGTCACTTATCTCGCGTCGGCACGGCTTCTCTGACCGGGACCGCTCACTCGAGCTCCGTGAGCACGGCATCGGTGTGTTCGCCGAGCAGGGGCGCGGGGCCTGCGGGCGTCCGCCCGGCATCGGGCAACCAGGGTCCGACGCCGGTCTGTGCTCCGCCGCCGGGCAGTGACATCTGCTCCGTCACGCCGGCGTCGGCGAAGACCGCGTCCCGGCCCGCCGCTGCGGCGTCGTGCACGGCGCTCACGGGCAGCCCCCGTTGCTCGGCGATCGCCAACCAGTGCGATCGGGGGTGCCGATCGAGGATCTCCTCCACCCGCTCGACCACGGCACACCCGTCGTCGCCCATCGCGAAGCCGGCCTGATCGAGATCTCCGGCGCCGAGCATGGTGACGAATCCGAGCCAGAACTTGGCCTCGAGGGCCGACACGGCGATGCGCGCGCCGTCACCGCAGCGATAGGTGCGGTAACACGGGCAGCCGCCGCCCAGGAGCAGGTCGACGACCTCCTCACGGCCGGCGGCGGCCTCGGCCCAGCGCCAGGTCATGAACGGCAGCGGGCCGGTGAGCAGGGGCTGGTCGACCCGGCCGCCGGATCCGGTCCGTTGCCGGCGCAGCAACGCGGCGAGCACCGACGAGGCGGCAAGGAGTCCGGCGCTGACGTCGGCGAGCTGGAGCCGCGGCTGGTCCGGGCCCATGGCCTCGAGCGCACCGGTGAGGGCGATCAGGTTGAGGTCGTGGGCGAGCCGGTGGCGCACCGCCTCGGCGCGTCCGAAGGACGACAGCGAGCACCACACGAGCCTCGGGTTGGCACCGGTGAGGGTCTCGGAGCCCAGACCCCAGCCCGACATGGTGCCGGGCCGAAAGCTCTCGATCACGACGTCGGCGCGACGCGCGAGCGCCGCGAAACGCGCCCGCCCGTCGTCCCGAGTCAGATCGAGACAGACCGACTCGGCACCGCGCAGGAGGGTCTGGAAGCCGATGCCGACTCCGTCGACGATCGGCGGCACCATCCTCATCGGGTCGCCGGTGCCGGGTTCCTCGACCTTGATCAGCCGCGCCCCGAGATCGATCAGCTGCCGTGCGAGGACCGCCCCGGGCAGCATCCTCGACACATCGACCACCAGCATCCCCTCGAGCGGCAACTCCGATCGGACCATTCCGCCTCCTTCGATCGATCACACATCATCACACGGGTACGATCATTCAGTCATCACACATGTACGATCATTCAGACGGCAGCGGGACACATTGAAACACAAAGAACACCAAGAACCACCAAAGGGCCACAAAGAGAGCTTTCCATTACTGGGTCACTCAAAAAATCGCCACGCCATCGTGAACGCTAGGAAATCGCAATCGGTCCGAGACGACCTTCGTGGTTTCTTTGTGGGTCTTTGTGACCTTCGTGTTTCAAGGCTCGACTCTTGACGTGGACAGGTTGCTTGAAAAACTCGTAATCACGTTCATGGCTTCGAATCCCTGTCCAATCTCGCGATGGAGACAATCCTTCGCGGACTTTGCGTCTTGGAGGTGAAATCTCTCACCCTTGAGAGAACCGACCTCCGGTGTTGGCGAGGTCCTGGAGACCGGGGGCGGGGGCGAAGCGGGGGCCGTGGCGGTCGGCGAGCGCCGCCATCCGATCGGTGATCGTCGCC
>JASFPU010000314.1:0-4606 GCA_050115855.1 Holophagae bacterium | reverse complement strand
ATTCGGCGCGTCAGCAGTGCGACCTGCACCTCGGGCGACCCGGTGTCGTTGGGGTGGGTCTTGAACTCCTCGATGATGTCTGGTTTTTGGGCGTCAAAATGACTCATGTCTGTTCTCCACTGTCCTCCGGTGGCGAGGAGGCTTGGGTACGTTAGCAGGAAGGACTTCGTCTGGCAATGCTTGGATCGTCATGGCTGTCGGGCCTCGCGGTCCGCGCCGGCGTTGGCCAGGACCATGGACGGGTGGATGTTCAGGGTGCGACCCCTCGCCAGCACCGCGCGCACGACGCCGATCCCGATCAGCTTGCCGTCCGGCCCACGCACGACGATCTGGTCGTCGGCCTCGACGGTCTGGCCTTCGGTGCGGAAGACCACGATCTCCTGGCCGTGACTGAATCGGTCGACGGCGCCCGGGTTGACGGTGATCTCGGCACACGGGAGACGTGTGTCGCGCAGTGGAATCCAGGCGCTCGACTCGATGACATCGATCGGGTTGTCGGCCGACTCGAGCTCGTTCTGGGGCAGCGCCTCGGCCAGCTCGTACGGGCCGATCGCGAGCCTGCGGAGGTGGTGCAGGTAGCCCCCGCAGCCGAGCTCCCGACCGATGTCGTGGGCCAGCGATCGGACATAGAATCCGGTCGAGGCGGTCACGGTCAGGTCGATCTCGTCGGGTCGGTCCGACCGCAGCGACAGGCTCTGCACGGTCACCGGTTTGGGATCGATATCGACGGTCTGACCGCTGCGCGCCAGCTCGTAGAGCTTCTTGCCGTCGACCTTCTTGGCCGAGTACGGCGGCGGCAGCTGGTCGAAGGTCCCGGAGAAGCGGGACTCGAGCCTGCTCAGCGTGGCTGCGTCGAGCTCCGGCACCGTGCCGATCGGCTCGCTGCGTTCGCCTTCGCGATCGTAGGTCGTCGTCGCGAAACCGAGACGAACGATCCCGTGGTAGGTCTTGTGCCAGCCGAGCAGGTACTGCTGCAGCCGGGTCGCGTGCCCGACGCAGAGCAGCAGCAGACCTTCAGCCATCGGGTCGAGCGTTCCGGTGTGGCCGATGCGACGCTCTTTGAGCGCCCGCCGCGCCGCGTCGACGATATCGTGGGACGTCGGTCCCGAGGTCTTGTTCACCGGCAGCAGGCCCGACCAGCGGGGTGGTCGTCGCCGGCTCACGCGGACCCTCCAAGCAACTCGATGAGGCTCCGCTCGAGCGTCGCCCTCGCGGTTTCCAGGTCGGTGTCGAGCGAGCACCCGGCGGCATTGGTGTGTCCGCCGCCGCCGTACGCGGCAGCGACGCTGCAGACGTCGATGTCGCCGCGGGAACGCAGGCTGACCTTGACCGTTCCGGGGTCCCACTGCTTGCAGAACAGCACCGCCTCCACCCCGGCGACGGCGCGCGGGATGTTGATGATCTCGTCGGTGTCGGTGCTGTCCGCCCCGGCTCGCCGGAACGCGTCAGGGCCGACCGCGAGGCTGGCCAGACGTCCGTCGAGCGAGAACGTGAGCGTCGCGAGCGCTTCGCCGAGCAGCCGCACCGAGGCCTCGGTGCGCCCGTCGTGCACCCACTCGGCAATCAGCGGTGGCTCCGCGCCGGCCTCGACCATTTCGGCGGCGGCGCGGAACGCGCGCGGCCGCGCGTTCGAGTAGCGAAAATCGCCGGTGTCAGTGACCAGTGCGACGTACATGTTGGTCGCCGCGTCGGCCGACGGTGTGACGCCGGCCGCCGCGAACATCGACCAGACCATCTCACCGACTGCGGGCGCCTCCTCGTCGAGGTAGTTGACCTCGCCGTAGGCCGGATTGGCCCGGTGGTGGTCGATGTTGAGGATCGGCAGCCGGTCGAGCCCGTCGAACCCGGCCCGATCGAGATCGGGACACTCGACCGTAATCACCAGATCGTACGACCCGGGGAAGTCATCCGGCAGGGCGTCAGCGACCGTCACGTGCTCGATGCCCGGCAGCTCGCTCAACGACATCGGTGCTGGATCGCGGTTGACGACGACCGGCTCGATCCCGAGCGTGGTCGCGAGCTCGACCAGGGCGAGCTCGGATCCGATGGCATCGCCGTCCGGGTTGCGGTGCGAGGTCAGCAGCACGCGGTGGGCGGAGCGCAGCCTGTCGACCGCGAGCGACGCGTTGCCGACCGGCGTCATGTCGCACCTCCGTCATCGTTCGGACCGTCTTCAGGGATGAGCCCGTCCTCGTGCAGCTTCCGGAACACCCGCTCCATCCGGTCGCCGTACTCGAAGCTGGTGTCGCGTTCGAACTCCAGCGACGGCACCGACCGCAGGTGCATCCGCCGTCCGAGCTCGCGACGCAGGAACGAGCTCGCCGCGGTGAAACCATCGGCGGCGCGTCGCTCGGCTTCGGCGTCGCCGATCAGCGAGAAGAACACCTTGGCCTGGGTCCGGTCGGCCGACAGGCGCACCACGGACACGGTGACCGCCTCCAGTCGGGGGTCCTTGACCTCCTGGTGGAGGAGCCCCGCGAGAGTGGCTCGCATCTCGCCCTCGAGCCGGGCATTTCGATCAAACTGCATGGTCCTTCAACTTCCTTCGTTCCCCGTTGCCACCCGACCGGGAGCTCAGGTCTCGATCACGTCGACCTGCCAGTCGAGGACGTGGCCACTCCAGGTCCGGTGGACGGTTTCCTCGACCCGTCGGAGTCGGGCCTCGACGTCGGTGACGGCGGTGGACAGAGCGCAGATCGCGAACTCGGCCCGTTGGTGGAGGTCCTGATGACCGGACTCGACCACCATCACCTGATGCCGACTGCGCAGCCGTTCGACGAGGCCCCGGGTGTGGCTCCTCTTTTCCTTCAGGCTCCGCGCCTCCGGAATGTGGAGGCCGAGCCGTGCGACGCCAACATAGATCTTGCTCATGATTCACGATGCCGTTCGGTGGCGGTCGTGCGCTGCCGCGTGTGAACCGAACCTCGATCCGGGCTCGGTGGCCGGCGGTCGGACAGCCTCACAGCTCCGGGGTCACCTCCACCATTTCGAACGCCTCGATGACGTCCCCGACCTTGATGTCCTGGAACCTGGCGAGGCCGATGCCGCAGTCGAAGCCCTGCCGCACCTCGCTGGCGTCGTCCTTGAAGCGACGCAGCGAGGCTACCTCACCCTCGTAGACCACGACATGGTCGCGCACCAGGCGCGCCTTGGCGTTGCGGGTGATCACGCCGTCGGTGACGTGGCTGCCGGCGATGGCTCCGATCTTCGGCACCCTGAAGACCTCCCGCACCTCGGCGTGGCCGAGCTCCTCTTCGCGGAAGATCGGCTCGAGCAATCCGACCATCGCTTTCTTGACGTCGTCCACCAGATCGTAGATCACGGTGTAGAGGCGGACGTCGACCTGCTCGGTGTCGGCCAGCTCTCGGGCGGTGCGCTCCGGCCGGACCGCGAAGCCGATGATGATCGCGTTCGACGCCGACGCCAGCATGACGTCGTTGGTCGTGATCGCCCCGACCGACCCGTGCAGCACGTTGATCGTCACCTTCTCGGTCCCGAGGCTCTGGAGAGTCTCGCGCAGCACCTCCACCGACCCCTGGACGTCGGCCTTGATGACGATGTTGAGCTCCTTGGTCTCGCTTTCCTCCATGCTCTCGAAGAGGTTTTCCAGCGTCGCCTTGCGGGTCGACACCAGGCCCTCTTCCTTCTCGCGCTGGCTGCGGTACGACGCGACCTCGGACGCCTTGTCCTCGTCCTCGGTGCCCTGCAGGATGTCGCCCGCCGCGGGCACGTCCTCGAAGCCCATGACCTCGACCGGCGACGATGGCCCGGCCTCGTCGACCCGCTCTCCGGTGTCGTCGGCGAGCGCCCGGACCCGGCCCCAGGTCGAGCCGCAGAAGAAGTAATCGCCGACGTGCAACGTGCCCTGCTGGACCAGCACCGTGGCGACGATGCCGCGGCCCTTCTCCTTGCGGGCCTCGAGCACGACGCCGCGCGCTAGGCCTTCCTCGGAGGCGGTCAGCTCTTTGAGCTCGGCGACCAGCAGGATCATGTCGAGCAGGTCGGAGATGCCGACGCCGGTCTTGGCCGACACCATGACCTGCGGCACGTCGCCGCCCCAGGACTCGACCAGCACCTCCTGCTCAGCGAGCTGCTGCAGCACGCGGTCGGGGTTGGCATTGGCCTTGTCGATCTTGTTGACCGCGACGATCAGCGGCACATTTCCGGCGCGGGCGTGGTTGATCGCCTCTCTGGTCTGCGGCATCACGCCGTCGTCCGCTGCGACGACCAGAACGACGATGTCGGTCACCTGGGCGCCGCGGGCGCGCATCTGGGTGAACGCTTCGTGGCCCGGCGTGTCGACGAAGACCACCGTCCGTCCGTCGTCGGACTCGATCTTCGACGCACCGATGTGCTGGGTGATGCCGCCGGCCTCACCCTCGGCGACCCGGGTCGACCGGATCGCGTCGAGCAGTGAGGTCTTGCCGTGATCGACGTGGCCCATGACCGTGACGACCGGGGGCCGCGGCCGCTGCGGACCGAGCTCCTCGACCGATTCCTCGCGCTCGAAGTCGATGATCTCCTCGGCAGTGGCAACCATGGCGTCGACCTCGAGGTCGGCGCAGATCTCCTCGGCCAGCTCGTGCGGCAAGGCCTGATTGGTGGT
>JASFPU010000313.1:0-4606 GCA_050115855.1 Holophagae bacterium | reverse complement strand
GCCGGGATGCAATACCGTTCGTCGGTATCGGTATCGGTATCGGTATCGGTATCGGTATCGGTATCGGTATCGGTATCGGGAACGGGATCGGGAACCGGTCGAGATACACTCCAGCCATGCCCCGTCGATGTCCCTGGTGTCTCGAGCCGCTGAGCTTCGCCGAGCGACGGGGCGAGATCTGCCCGCACTGCGAGCGGTCGTTGAACGGACCGGACGGTGAACCGGACGAGCTCGATCTGCGTTATGAAGCGATAGAGGCTCGGCAACGGGTCCGGCTCAGGGAGGTGTTGCTGTGGGGTGTTCCGGTGGTCGCGATCACGGCGCTGGCGATGTCCCTGCTGCATCTCGGCGGGGTCGTTCTGACGCCGTTGGTGACTCTGGTGCACCTGCTGGTCCTGCGCATCTACATGGTTCGGGAGGCGCGGCGATATCTCGGACCTGTGCGCCGGCTGTTCACGCGGTGGGCGGCGCGGCTGTCGTTCGTGTGGCTCGGTCTGCCGGGGTACGCCGCCATGGCGGTGCCGCTGGCGGGCGTCATCGCGGGCGTCGCGACGTTCGTCGTGCTGACCGAGATCGTCCACGTGTACACCGCGTGGAGCCTGGCGCGGGAACACGCCGGACAGCCGGTGCTGGCGTGGGAGACGGTGGTGCTCGCGACCCTGGGGACGTTGACGGTGGTGGTCGTCCTGGCCGTCGGGATCGCCGCCGCGGTGCTCGGCTGGTCGGCGGTGGTGCTCGTCGACTGGTTGCGCCCCGAATGAGAGGAGTGTCATGGAGACCCTGATGACCTACATGGCAGCGTTCGGTCTGGCGACCGGCGCCGGTGCCAAGGCTTTCATCCCGATCCTCGCCCTCGGGGCGTTCCACTACACGCCCTACTTCGATCTCGCGGACCGGTTCCTGTGGATCGCGGATCCGGTGGTGATGGCGATCCTCGGCGTCCTGGTCGTGCTGGAGATCGTGGTCGACGCCCATCCCGATTTGGGCCGGTTCTCCGATGTCGTGTCCTACCTGCCCAAGATCGTCGCCGGCTTCATCGGCTTCGCGGCGGTCACCGGGCAGCTCGACCCGGACGTCGCCCAGCTCGGCGCCTCCGGTGTGCTCGGCGGAGCCACGGCCGGTGGTGTCCATTACCTCCGGACCAAGATTCGACAACCCTTCCGCGACGTCGCCGAGGACGCCCACGAGAGCGCCGGCAAGGTCGCATCCTTGTCCGAAGCCGGCGCGTCGGCGTCGCTCGCCGGCACCGCACTGGTCGCACCGCCGGTGTCGATGGTGCTCGCACTTGCCGTCGTCGGGGGCTCGGTCGCCGTGGCGGCGCGCTCCGCATCGAAACGCGTTGCCTGCGTCCACTGTGGCGAGCCGATCCGTCCCGGGGCGATCGTCTGCCCGCACTGCAAGCGCGACCAGTCGTAGCGATTTCTCTCTCAGCGGCCAATGACGCACCGGACGTGCTACGATTGGACGTTCACCTCAGGGAGGGAATCGGTGGAGTTCAACGTCGGCGACAAGGTTGTCTACCCGAGCCAGGGCGTGTCGATCGTCGAGAGCATCACCGAAGAGGAGCTCGCCGGCACGAAGATGAGCTGCTACACGCTGCGGCTCCTGAGCACCGAGTCGAAGGTCATGGTGCCGGTCGACAACTCGGAGCGGGTCGGTCTGCGGCCGCTGTCCGACAAGCCTGTCGTCAGCCGGGCCCTCAAACGGCTGAGGACGGGCGACGCCGAAGGCGCCGAGGACTGGAAGGACCGCTACCGGGCCAACCTCGACCGCATCAAGACTGGCGATCTGGACGAGATCGTCGACGTGCTGCGCTGTCTGGCCGACGTCGCCGGACGCAAGACCCTGTCGTTCCGCGAGCGCAAGATGTACGACCACGCGCGACAGCTGCTCGTCGTCGAGGTCGCGGTCGTCGAGGACCGCGATGTCGCGGAGGTCGAGCAGGAGGTTGACGACGCGCTCGGCCAGCCCGTCGAGCCGCTCGAGGAGTAGGGCAGAGACGCGCCACCGCGAAGCAGCGGAAGCCACCGGGGCCCGGCAGCGGATCACAGCTGCCGGGCCCCGGTCGCTCGAGCGTCGCCGGCACGTTGTGCCCGGAATCGTAGTGGCGGTTCGAATCGGAGCGCCGATGGTATCCTCTTCCGGATCGCGGTGCGGGAGGGTGAATGACGCGAGCCAACGGCACGAAACCCTGGTACCTGATGCTCCACGGGCAGGTCGGCATCGCCCTGCTCGGAGGGTTTCTCGTCGGGGTGGGTGTCCGGCTGCTGGCGCCGCACGGCTTTCCGTCGGAGGCGTTTGGCGAGGGAATCGGCGTCGTCGGCGACCTCTTTCTCCGCCTGCTGAAGATGATCATCATCCCGCTGATCTTCACGTCGCTGGTCTGTGGCGTGTCGAGCCTGGGTGATGCGCGCAGCGTCGGTCGGGTCGGATTGCGTACGGTGCTCTACTACACGCTGAGCACGACGTTCGCGATCTCGGTGGGTCTTCTGCTGGTGAACCTCTTTCGTCCCGGGAAGTACCTCGACATCGGAACCGCCGAGTCGCTGCCCGAGGGGCTGTCAGGTTCGTCCCAGAGCCTTGCCGATTTCCTGTTGCACATGGTGCCGGACAACGTGATCGACGCCATGGCGCGGGGCGATGTCCTGCCGGTGATCTTCTTCGCGATCCTGTTCGGGCTGTTCCTGGTCCGGCTCAACGGACCGAATGTCGATGCCGTACAACGGGTGATGGAGGGCGCGTTGGAAGTCATCCAGGCCCTGACCCTGGCGATCGTCAAGCTCGCCCCCGTCGGCATCTTCGCGCTGCTCGTCAGGGAGGTCGTTCGGAGTGGTCCAGAGCTGATCATGCGGTTGCTGCCGTACTTCGCGACGGTGGGCGGAGGGCTTCTGATTCACGCCTTCGTGACGCTGCCGTTGATTCTGTTGGTGTTGGCGCGGCGGAACCCGCTCGACTACTTCCGTTCGGTCCTGCCGGCATTGGCAACCGCGTTCTCGACCGCGTCCTCGTCGGCGACGCTGCCGTTGAGCATGGAGTGCGCCGAAAAAGAGGCGGGGATTCCGCGCGGCGTGTCGAGCTTCGTGTTGCCGCTCGGGGCGACGGTCAACATGGACGGAACCGCACTGTATGAAGCGGTCGCCGCGCTGACCATCGCGCAGATGTACGGCGTCGGGCTCGGCCTGCCGGAGCAGGCCCTGGTCCTGCTGACGGCCCTGCTCGCGTCGGTGGGTGCGGCAGGCATTCCCATGGCGGGGCTGGTCATGATGGTGGTGGTCCTTCAGGCGGTGGGTCTTCCGATCGAGGGCATCGCGACCATCATCGCGGTCGATCGGGTGCTCGACATGATGCGAACGTCGACCAATGTCTGGAGTGACCTGGTCGGCACCGCGGTGATCGCACGTTTCGAAGGGAGAACCTCGTGAGAACCTCGTCATCGGCATCGATTGGCGTGCTGTTCACGGCGATCGTGGTGCTCGCGGCGCCGACCCCGGCGCAGGACGCGAGATCCGTCGCCGCGGTCCACGAACGGCTGGTCGACGAGGGCGTCAGCGAGCTCGAGCGCCAGAACGACCTGCTCCGCGAGTCGTGGACTCGCGTCGAGGCGGGAGCGTCGGCTATGGTCGAGGCCGAGCGTCGGGGCGACGGCCTCGACAGCCTGCGGGCCCGGGAGGACCAGCTGCAACAGCTCGAAGCGCAGCTGCTGATGCGGCTGTTCGAGGTCCAGCGCGCCCGGCGGGACGTGCTGACCCATCTCGCGGTGATCGAGGCGGCCGGGGGCGTTGCATCGTCGGCGGAGGCCGAGGGCGGCCTCCTGACCGGGCGGTGGCAGCTCAACGTGCAGCCGGACCTCGAAGGTACCGCGTACCTGGTGCAACAAGGGACCCTGATCAGCGGCACCTACGAGCTGTCCGGCGGCTGGTCGGGCTCGTTGCGAGGCACCCTGGTCGCGAACAAGGTCCGACTCGAACGGATCGACTCACAGCTCGGCTTCGCGGCAATCTTCTACGGCGAGCTCAACACCAGCGGCGAGGCGCTCGTGATTCAGGGTCGTTGGGAAGCGACCCAGCTCGCGACCGGGATGCCGTCCGCCGGCGGCTGGCGGGCGGTCCAGCTCGACTGATCGAACGGTGACCTGCCCCGTCGTCTGGATGCGGCAGAAAGAAGGAGTGCAGACATGTTCAAAAACCCCTGGTTCACGCTGGTCCTCGGCCTCATGCTCGGGCTCGCGTTGGGATATGTGTTCGCCGAACGGCAGACCATCCCACCCGCCGCGACCGTGAGCCCCGCGACCCAGGCGTCGCAGGGCGCGCTGCCCAACGGTCACCCGCCCGTCGAGGGGACCGGCGGCGCCGGTTCCGAGATTCAGTTCTTCCAGCAGCAGATCGCGGAGATCGATGGTCTGATCGCACAGAATCCCGACGATCCGGGTCTGCTGGTCGCGATGGCCGACGCCCACTTCGAGCTCGCCCGTGCGACCCGACAGGAGCGGGATTGGCAGGAAGCCCGCGTGTGGTACGAGCGGGCGCTCGCCGATGGCCGGAGCGACGACGTCAACGCGATGACCGATCTGGCCGTGGTGTTCCGGAACCTGCAGCAACCGCAGCGT
>JASFPU010000312.1:0-4615 GCA_050115855.1 Holophagae bacterium | reverse complement strand
CAATTGTGGCCCACGCGAGCCGGGACCGGCGCGCCGGTGCGGCCGCCGCATCGGCCGACGACGCCGGCTCATCGTCGGGATCCTCGAGGGCGATCCGCGCGTCGCCGATCGCCTGCAGCCGTTCGCGCGGTTTCTTTCGCAGGCAGCGCGCGATGAGCCGGCGAACGTGCGCCGGGGTCCCGGGTGGCAGCTCGTCCATGTCGATGTCGTCCTTGAGCACCGACGCGAGCACATGAGACACGGTTTCGCCCTCGAACAGCTTGTGGCCGGTGAGCATCTCCCACAGCACGACGCCGAAGGCCCAGATGTCGGCCCGGCGGTCTGCCGCGATGCCGGCCGCCTGCTCCGGCGCCATGTAGGCCGCGGTGCCGAGGATCACCCCGGCGGCGGTGGCGTGCTGGGTCAGCGTCGGCGACATCGACGGCGAGGCGTCGCCGTTCTGCGCGTCCCAGGCCTTGGCGAGGCCGAAGTCGAGGACCTTGACGGTGCCGTCGGGCCGGATCTTGATGTTCGCCGGTTTGAGGTCCCGGTGGACGATGCCCTGCTCGTGCGCCGCCTCGAGCGCCTCGGCGATCTGCAGCGCGATCGACACCGCCTCGTCGAGTGGAACCGGTCCCCGCTCGATCCGCGCCGAGAGATCCTCGCCCTCGACGAGCTCCATCACCAGGAATGTCGTCGCGCTCGCTTTCGATCCCGATCCCGTTCCCGATCCCGTTCCCGATGCGATGGATTCGGAGGAGGCTGCCGTATCCTCCCCGAAACCGACTTCGACGCTCTCCAACCCGTACAGATGCGCGATGTTCTGGTGATTCAGGCTCGCCAACACCTTGGCCTCGCGCTCGAAGCGTGCCATCCGCTCCGCGTCGCCGGCGACGTCGGCCGGCAGGATCTTGAGCGCCACCTGCCGGCCGAGCTTGGTGTCGTCGGCCAGCCACACCTCGCCCATGCCCCCCTCGCCGAGCTTGGAGCCGATCTCGAAATGCGCCAGTGATGTGCCGATCATGCTGTTCTCCACGACCGCCGCGGCCAACCCACACAGATGTCGTGCCGTTGGTCAGTCCCGTTTTCAGCAGCGGTACGGTGGAGATTCTACTCTATTTGAGACGCAATTGCATTTTTGAGATCACCCGATCCCTCATCGCGAGGGAGCGGCCGCCCCTTTTCTGTCATCTCGAACGAGCGGATGCCCATTGATTGTCATCTCGAGCGAGCGGAGCGAGTCGAGAGATCCCCCGACGCCCGGAGCGACGCCGATCGGGGCCACGCCCTTTCCTCGGGACACGCACGGCGGTAAGCTACGGCCGGGCCAGCTGAGAGACTGTGCCCGGGAGGTGGACCCGTGAAGAGAATCCCGTTGACCGTGACCGCGATCCTGGTCCTCACCGCCGTGGCTGCCGGCGCCGCGGACCGAACTCACACGATCGAGGCCGAGGACTACTTCTCGATCGCCGGCGTCACGAGCATTGCCGTGTCGCCGGACGGCGCCACCGCGGCCTGGGCCGAGTCGCGTTGGGACGTCGAGGCCGACGGCCGTCTGACCGAGCTGTGGACCGTCGACCTGGCGACCCGTGCGACCCAGCGGCTGACCTTCGACGGCATGGGACCGTCCGGCATCCGCTTCGGCACCGACGGCCGCTGGATCTACTTCGCCGCCGATGATGACAACGGCGCCAGCCAGCTGTGGCGCATCGCCGCGGCGGGCGGCCTGCCGCGCAAGCTCACCTCGGTGCCCGACGGGATCGAGCTGTGGGACCTTTCGGCCGACGGCCGGACCTTGGTCTACACGGTCAGCGAGGAGCAGACCGGCGACGAGTGGAAGGAGCTCCGTGAGCGCTACCCCGACCTGGAGTACGGCCACGGCGTCACCGCGTTGTCCGAGGTCCACAGCCTCGACATGGCGACCTGGCGCAGCCGCACGGTGTTCGACGGCGAGCGCGTGATCCGCAGCCTCGATCTGAGCGCCGACGGGCGCACCGCGGCCCTGGTCACGACGCCGGACAACGAGCTCGTCCACAACGAGGGCTGGTCGCGGGTCGACGTGCTGGACATGACGACCGGTGAGCTGGCCGTGGTGACCCGTGACGGCTGGCGCGACGATCACGACTCGCCCTTCGGCTGGATCGACGACGTGCAGATGGCGGACGACGGTCGGGCGCTCGGCTTCACGGTCTCCTTCGACGGCTATCCGACCCGCGTCTACAGCGCGTCGGCCGACGCCGGCGACTGGTCCCTGACCGAGCTCGACCGGCCCGCGGGCGTCTCGGTTGTCGGCGGGTCGCTCCGCTGGCGGCCCGGATCCCGAACCCTGTTCTTCACCGGCGACTCCCGCGCCCGTGTTCGTCTCTATCGGGTGGAGCCCGACCGGTCCGCGACGGCGCTGACCCCGGGGGACGTCACCGTCGGTGCGTACGCCTTCGACGGAGACGGGTCGACGATCCTCGTGACATCGGGCGCCCTGGACAGTCCCGAGGACCTCTACCTGGTGGCAAAGGGCGGCCCGATGGAACGGGTGACCCGCATCAACCCGCAGATCGACGACTGGATCCTGCCGTCGATCCAGGCCGTGCAGTGGACCGCGCCCGACGGCGCCGAGGTCGAGGGCATTCTCGAGCTGCCCCCGGGCTGGACCAAGGACGACGGACCGCTGCCGATGGTCGTCGAGATCCACGGCGGACCGACCGCCGCGACCCACCTGAAGATGCGGTTCTGGATCTACGGCCGGACGCTGATGGCCGCCAAGGGCTACGCCCTGCTCAGCCCGAACTACCGAGGTTCCACCGGCTACGGCGACGACTTCATGACCCAGCTGGTCGGCCGCGAGAACGACATCGAGGTCTCCGACATCCTGGCCGGCGTCGACGCGATGGTCGAGCGCGGCGTCGCCGATCCCGACCGCCTGGGCGTCATGGGCTGGTCGAACGGCGGCTTTCTGACCAACGCGCTGATCGCCCGGACCGACCGGTTCAAGGCGGCCTCGTCGGGCGCCGGCGTGCTGGACCAGGTGCTGCAGTGGGCGATCGAGGACACGCCGGGCCACGTCATCAACTTCATGGGGGCGGTGCTGCCCTGGCAGAGCCCGGAGCACTACGTCAAGGGATCACCGCTGTACGGTCTGGGGTCGGCGACGACCCCGACCCTGATCCACGTCGGCGGCGACGACCCCAGGGTGCCTCCGGCGCACTCGCGGGGGCTGTACCGCGCACTGAGGATCTACCTCGGCGTGCCGACCGAGCTTGTCGTGTACCCGGGTGCCCACCACGGACTGACGACCTACACCCACCGCAAGGCCAAGATGGACTGGGATCTGGCGTGGTTCGAGAGGTACCTCGGTCCGGGCTGGGGTCACGACAGCGGGGAATAGGCCGCCGGCGCCGCGTGCCGAGAGGCGTGCAGCGCTCGGGGAAGCCGTTCCCCGAACCGGCGTCTCGGTTCCCGCTTGCTAAGATGGGTGACGGCACAACACCCGGAGTGCAGCAGTGATCGAGCCCGGAACCATCATCCGCGACATCCGGATCGTCGAGCGGCTCGGCGAGGGCGGCATGGGTGAGACCTGGCTCGGCGTTCAGGAGGCCATCGGCCGCGAGGTGGCGGTCAAGGTGATCCGGGCCGACCACAGGCTCGACGCCGCGGCCAAGGCCCGCTTTCTGCGCGAGGCCCACATCCTGGGTCAGCTCGAGCACCCCAACATCTGCCGGATCTACGATTTCGTCGAGACCGACGAGGCCGACCTCATCGTCCTCGAGCTGATCCGCGGTCGCAGCCTGCGCGAGCGTCTCGCCGAGCCGCTCGACGACGGCACCAGGCTGCGCATCGCGAGCCAGGTGCTGGCCGCCCTCGAGGCCGCTCACGCCATCAGCGTCATTCACCGGGATCTCAAGCCGGACAACATCATGGTCGCCGGCGACGGCACCGTGAAGGTGCTCGACTTCGGTCTCGCCCGGCACGCCACTCCGGGCGCGACCTCAGCCGGCACACCCGACAGGGCGCGGGTGTCGAACGGTTCGGCCGGCGACAGCGACACGGCCGACTCGTTCGACGTCACGCGCTTCGGCGAGGTGGTCGGGACGCCGCGCTACCTGAGCCCCGAGCAGGCGCGCGGCGACCCGCTCACCGCCGCCAGCGACATGTTCGTCTTCGGTCTGCTGCTACGCGAGCTGTGGACCGGCCGGCCGCCGTTCAGCGACGAGCTGACCGTCAAGCAACTGGTGAGGAAGGCGATGCTCGGCGAGATCGAGCCCGTGACGGGCATCGACCCGGATGTGGCCGCGCTCATCGGCGAGCTGTGCGCCGTTGAGCCCCGGGACCGGCCGAGTGCAGCCATTGCCCAGGAGCGGCTGCAGTGGATCCGCGAGCGGCCGCGACGAGCGGCCCGACGGCGGGTGCTGGTCGCCGTCATCGCCGCGCTGGCTATGGCGGCATCGGTTTCCACCATCGGCTTCTTTCAGGCGCGCAGGTCGCAGCGGCGGGCCGAGGCGGCGCGCGCCGAAGCCGAGGCGGTCAACAGCTTCCTGCGCTCCATGCTCGCAAGTGCGGCGCCCGACGAGCGGGGCATCGACACCAAGGTGGTCGAGGTTCTCGACGCCGCGGCCGCGCAGGTGGAGGTGGATTTCGCCGA
>JASFPU010000311.1:0-4621 GCA_050115855.1 Holophagae bacterium | reverse complement strand
CACCGCTGGTCGTGGCGGCGTCGAGAATGCGGTCGATGTCCAGGTAGCTCTCTGCCGCCGCGGCGGGCCCGATCGGCAGCGCCTGATCGGCCATCAGCACGTGCGGCGCCCGCCGGTCGACTTCGGAGTACACGGCTACGGTCGCGATGCCCATCTCACGACAGCCTCGAATGATCCGGACCGCGATCTCGCCGCGGTTCGCAATGAGAAGCTTCATACCCACTCCATCGTTCTGCATTTTCGATTCTCGGCCCACGGTTTCCAGCCCTCAGACACCTCTGGCACACGACCGGCGACTCGTCGCCCGACGGGCGCCGACAAACCGTGGGCCGAGAATCGAATCGTTGGTTTCACGTGCGTCACAATGGGATGTTCCCGTGCTTCTTGGTCGGCATCCAATCCCGCTTCGTGGCGAGCAACGAGAACGCGGCAACCAGCTTGCGGCGCAGCATCCGGGGCAGAATCACCTCGTCAATGTATCCCTTCTCGGCGGCGACGAACGGGTTGGCGAACTTCTCCTGGTACTCGGCCACCCGGGCCGCCCGGGTCGCCTCAGGGTCGTCCGCACCCTGGATGTCGTGACGGTACAGAATGTTGACCGCGCCGTGTGGCCCCATGACCGCGATCTCGGCGGTCGGAAACGCGAAGTTGACATCGGTTCGGATGTGCTTGGACCCCATGACGCAGTAGGCGCCACCGTAGGCCTTGCGGGTGATCACCGTGACCTTCGGCACGGTGGCCTCGGCCAGGGCGTAGAGCAGCTTGGCCCCGTGCCGGATGATCCCGCCCCACTCCTGGGCCGTGCCGGGTAGAAAACCGGGCACGTCCTCGACGATCCAGAGCGGGATGTTGAAGGCGTCACAGAATCGCACGAAGCGGGCACCCTTGACCGACGCGTTGATGTCGAGCACGCCGGCCAGATGAGCCGGCTGGTTGGCGATGACGCCGATCGGCCGACCGCCGATCCGGATGAACCCGACGACCAGGTTCTTCGCGTAGTGCTCGTGAACCTGGAAGAAATCACCGTCATCCGCCGCCCAACGGATCAGCTTCTCGATGTCGTACGGCTTGTTGGGGTCGGATGGCACGAAGGTGTCGAGATCGGGGATCTCTCGGTCCAGCGGGTCGCTGCAGTCGGCCACCGGCGGCTGCTCGGCGTTGTTCGACGGCAGGTAGGACAGCAGACGCCGGATCGCCGCCAGACACTCGGTATCCGACCGTGAGGCAAAGTGGGCCACGCCGGACGTCGAGTTGTGGGTCATCGCGCCACCGAGCTTCTCCATCGTCACCTCTTCGTGGGTCACCGTCTTGATGACCTCGGGCCCGGTGACGAACATGTACGACGTCTGCTCGACCATGAAGACGAAATCGGTGATCGCCGGCGAGTAGACGGCGCCGCCGGCGCACGGCCCCATGATCGCCGAGATCTGGGGCACCACGCCTGACGCGATGGTGTTGCGCAGGAAGATGTCCGCATACCCGGCGAGCGAGCTGACGCCTTCCTGGATCCGGGCGCCGCCCGAGTCGTTGAGGCCGATGACCGGTGCCCCGACCTTGACGGCGAGGTCCATGATCTTGCAGATCTTGGCGGCGTTGGTTTCGGACAGCGATCCGCCGAACACGGTGAAGTCCTGGGCAAAAACGAACACCGGTCGCGAGTCGACCCGCCCGTGGCCGGTCACGACGCCGTCCCCGGCGATCTTCTTCGAGTCCATGCCGAAGTCCGAGCAGCGGTGCTCGACCAGCCCGTCGGTCTCCTCGAAGCTGCCCTCGTCGAGAAACTGCTCGACGCGCTCGCGAGCGGTCAGCTTGCCCCGTTCGTGCTGCCGGTCGATCTTGTCCTGACCGCCTCCCAGACGGCCCTCCGCGAGGCGCTTCTCGACCCTCTCGAGCACATCGTCCGCCATGCATCCTCCCTCGACTGACGCCGGTCGACCGGCACGTGGCGTGCTCCACATTCTACCCCGGGCGTCGGCGGGCCTTCCGGAACGCCCCGCGGCGCTCGCCGCGTCACGATCGCGATCCCGGACACCGGTGCCGGGTCCGCGACAGCGGTACCATAAGGCCGTGCAGTCACCGCGCTCCGCACGCCCTCCATTCGATTCCGGCTGGCTCGACGGGTTGGCCGACAGCTGTCGACGGCTCGGCAGCGGCCACCCGCGGTTCGAGGACCTCTACCTCGAACGTCGGGTCGAGATCAGGGTCGAGTCGACTTCGGGGACCGCGACCTGTCGGAGCGAGGGCAGCGCCGTCCGGTGGCGTTTCCCCTCTCGTTGGGCGATCGAAGCTGCGACGAGCGTCTCGTCGGCCACCGTGGGTCGGCTCCTCGGTCGCTTCGCCAACCGAATCGACACACTTCCCCGTTTGCCGCCTCCGGATGACGGGTTGGATGCGCCGCGCGGCTGGCGGAAATGGGCGCGGGGGGTCGTCGACCGGGTGGCCGATCAGCCGACCGCCATTCGCTATCTGGCCCGCCAGGCGGTGGTCGTCCGAAACGACGGATGGCACCGAGTCGTCAGCCCGCCGCTGGTCCGTCTCGAGCGGTCGACGCCGGGCGGACCGGCGCTCCTCGCGGTGTGGGGCCACCCGCGGCTCGGCGCCTGGATCCGTGCCTGCTTCGAGCCGCCGCCCCCCCGTCCCTGGACGCCGCCGGCCGGCCGTCGGATGCCGGTCGTGTTCACCGACGGGACGGCCGGCACCCTACTCCACGAGCTCGTCGCCCACCTGGTCGAGGGCGACCTGATCGCGACCCGCCGATCACCGCTGTCGGGCCTGGGGGGCGCCGCCCTCACCGACGCCGCCATCGATCTGGTCGACAACCCGACGCGGACCGACCTGCCGGGCGCGTTCAGCTGCGACGACGAGGGTGTCCCGTCGACCGGAATCGCACTGCTGCGCGGCGGCCGTCTGTGTGGCGTGCTGTGCGATCGGGAGACCGCCGAGCTGTGTGGCGTCGATCCGGGACGCGGCCGGCGCGCTGACTGGCGCCATCCGCCGGCGCCGCGATTGTCCAATCTCGTCGTGCCGACCGGACGCGAGCAGCCGGCCGACATCGAAGCCGGCCTGACCCATGGTCTGGTGGTCACCCGGCTCGCCGGCGCCACCGTCGATCCGATCTCGAGCCGCACCGTGCTCAGGGTCGAACAGGGCTTCGAGGTGCGACACGGACGCCGCCACCGCTCGCTGTCGCCGTTCGAGCTCACCGGGGGTGTGACCGAGATCCTGGCTGGCATCGACCCCGCGGTCGGCGACGATCCGACACCGGACTGGCGTCTCGGTTGGTGCGTCAAGAGCGGTCTGCCGCTGCCCACCGGGTCCGAGGTGCCGACCATGCTGGTCCATCGTCTGGAGGTGCTGTGACGACACCGGAGGCGACCGCGATCGATCTGGGTGGTCGCTTGATCGGGGCCATCGACGACTGCGGCTCCCGGCTCGACGACGGCCGGCCGTGCCGCTGGGAGGTGTTCGCCAAGGCCTCGCTGAGTCGCGAGACCGAGGTGATCGGCGGTCGGTTGCGCCGATCGGTGCAGGTCGAGGAGAGCGGGGTCGGCATCCGTCTCGCGCACGACGGTCGGGTCGGATTCGCCGCGGGGTCCGGCCTCGAGGCAACCGGCACCAAAGCGGTGGTCGACGCGGTCCGCACCGCCGCCGTGACCGGTGACGACCCGATGCCTCCGCGACGACTGCTCGGCACCACGGAGGTCCCTCCGGGGCCCTCGGCACCGGCCCGCGGCTGGGCGCAGCACATCGCCGGCGAGCTCGCGATGGCGATCGCCACATCGTCCGACGGCATGCTCCGGCTCGATCGAGCGGTCGTCCAGGAGGGCCTCTACGGCTGGCGATTGGCCACCGGCGACGGGTGGTCGGCCAGCGATGAACGGGCGGTGGCGTCGGTGCTGGTCGACGTGCTGGTCGGCGGCGGCTCCGGTGTCTGGCGCGAGTGGATCCACATCGCCGATCCGTCGCTGTTCGACGCCCGGGAGGCCGCCGCCAGGGTCGGCAACCGCGCCCTGCTGACCGGCCACCCGGTGGTGACCGATCACGGGCTGCACGACCTGTTGCTCCACCCCGAGGTCGCGGCACAGCTGCTCGCCACCCTGTCGCCGCTCTTTCTCGCCACCCCGGCGGACCGCGATCCTCTGCCCGGCCTGCTCGACCCGGAAGGGCTGCTCGCCGCCTACCCGCTGAGCCTGGTCGACGATCGCGCCGATGCGACCGCGCCTCTCGTCGGACCGTGCGACGGCGAGGGCCTGCCGGCGCAACGGACGCTGCTCGTCGACAAGGGTGCGCCGCGCCATCGGATCGCCAGCTATGCCGACGCTGTGGCCCACGACGAGGTCCCGC
Organism: Holophagae bacterium; assembly: GCA_050115855.1. Taxonomy (GTDB): domain Bacteria; phylum Acidobacteriota; class Thermoanaerobaculia; order Thermoanaerobaculales; family Sulfomarinibacteraceae; genus JAHECW01. The sequence continues at coordinate 277 of JASFPU010000311.1, read as the reverse complement.
GCGGCGGCGCGCTCCGCCTGTCGTACCGCGACCGCCCGGCGACCGGGCTCGCCAACCTCCGGGTGCTGACCGACGACGGCATGGCGGCGGGAGAGCTGCTCGCCGCCAGCGACCGCGCACTGTATCTGCTGCGTCCGCTCGCTCCCGTCGCCTGCGACTTCTCCGCCGACAGCTACCGTCTCATCGCGTCGGGCGTGTGGCTCGACCGGCAGCGGGTCCGCGGCTGGCACCCGGTCGTCGAGCTGACCGGTGGGCTCGGCACCCTGCTGCGTCGGAT
>JASFPU010000310.1:0-4653 GCA_050115855.1 Holophagae bacterium | reverse complement strand
CTCTCTGGCGTCTGTGAGTCGGCATCGTGAGAATGTCCCGTGTCGTGTTCCGGGTCGGAGACCTCGAGAGCACCCGGTTCCCACGGCATCGGCGGTCGCTTCCCCTGATCCTCCGGCAGTGCCCACTTCTTGACCTTCACCACATCCTGCATGCGGTCGAGCACCTGCAGCGTGATGTCCTTGACGAGACCTTCGATCTCGGCCAGCCCGGGGCCGTAGAAGATGTCGTCGAGCACGGCACCGGCGACCTCGCGCAGCGCCTCCTGGCCTTCAGGCGAGTCAAGCGTTCCGGTCACGGTCTCCAGAGTCGAATCGAGGAGGACCTCGCCGATTGCGCGGACCGCCGGTTTGAGCACGAAGTTCGGCAACGGCACCGCCTGGAGCGCCTCGGACTCGTCGACGGCGTTCATCAGGTTGAGCTGGACCAGCGACCTCAGCCGTTCGATGGTCTGCTCGTCGGTGAGTGTCTGGCGGATCTGGGTCGCGAGAATGCTCTCGATCTCGCCTTTGCGCGGCTCGATCACCGATCGAGTGATCCGGGTGTGGGTTCCGTCCGTGATCTCCTCGGCGAACTCGGACAGAATTCGCAGCGCGACCCGGTCGGAAACCTCCTCCGTGATGATGTTCGAGAAGTACATCACCAACCGTGTAAAGACGTCCTTGCCGACGCTGGAAAGCTCGCTGCGCCGCAACCTCATGTACATCGACACCGCACGGAGAAGTCGGAATGGGCGGAACACCGCGACCGGGATCAGGCCGAGCACGTCGTACCAGTTGAAGATCGGGAAGAAGAACCAGCGCGCGTACGTCCTCCGCTTCAGCGCCAAAATCCAGCGCACCGAAAACTCGATCCAGAACAGAATGAGGAACGGCAGGTCAAGCAGCCAGAAGTGATCGATCGGCCGGCCGCTGAGGTCGTAACCACGGTAGTAGTTCAACCTGAGCGCTCTGGTCACCCTCGGGTCCAGGTTCTGGAAGCGGGCGAGCAGAGCGCTCGGGTTATCTGACCAGAACGCCGCTGCCGCGCGGTTCAGCTCGCCCGGGTCTGCGAGCGCATCGCCGGTCCGGCCGATGGTCTGCGCCAGGCGGTCCTTGATGATGTCGACGGCATGTCCCTGCCCGGATCTCTCGAATGGATTCTCTCGCACCACGCGAGCCGTGAGCTCACGCAGCCTCGCCACGTGGCTTCCGAGCTCGGGCGATCGAGGGTCGCGCACCAGCTCGGCCTCGGTTGCCGCGATCTCGTCGAGCAGCGCCCCGGTCAGCGGGTGGGACTCGATCCCCTTCACCGGGTCGTAGATCCGCGCGACGACCGGAAGATAGGTGATGTAGGTCGGCCTGAGCCAGAGATAGGTGAGGTCGAACAGGATCATCCACAGGTTGATCAGAGCGACCCACACCATGAACAGGTCCCAGGCGAGCCTGATCTTGGACCGTCGTGGGAGCTCTCTGACGATGTTCAGGTACTTTTTCGCCGCGCTCCTGATTCGCATCGCGCCTCCGATGGGGGAGAACGGCATTGTACAACTCCGGTACCGGTCGACGAGGGGTGCGCTCGCCTCCGCCGGTCTCGACTACAATCGTTCTGCCTGGGAACGGGAGGTGCTCATGCCGTCACTTTCGCCCAAGTCCGCGATGCTCCAGGCGTCGCCGATCCGCAAGCTCGCACCCCTGGCGCGCGCCGCCGAGGCCCGCGGCACCGGTGTCATCTACCTCAATATCGGCCAGCCCGACATGCCGACGCCACCCGAGATGATCGCCGAGCTGCACGGCCTCGCCCTCGACCGTCTCGCGTACGCGCCGAGCGAAGGCCTGCCACGGGCTCGCGAGGCGTGGAGCGCGTTCTTCGCGAGCTGGGGTATCGACTTCTCGCCCGACGAGATCCTGGTCACCTCGGGCGCCAGCGAAGCCGTCACCTTCGCGATGTCGGTCGTCGCCGGCGGCGGCGGCGAGGTGCTCGTGTTCGAGCCGTGCTACACCAACTACCTCAGCTTCGCGGCCCAAGCGGACGTCGCGATGGTCCCGATCACGCTCCGGGTCGAGGACGCCTACCACTTCGGCTCCGCCGAGCGGTTGACGAGCTGCATCACACCGAACACGAAGGCGATCCTGCTGTGCAACCCGTCGAACCCGACCGGAACCGTCTACACCGAGGCGGAGCTCGAGGCGGTGGCGGAGGTCGCGGTCGAGCACGACCTGTTCGTCATCTGCGACGAGGTCTATCGAGAGTTCGTCTTCGATGGCGGTCAGGTCCGGTCGTTCACGCGGTTCGCCGACCTCGCGCAGCGCATCATCGTGGTCGACAGCGTGTCGAAGCGCTTCAACGCCTGCGGGGTCCGGATCGGCTGCATGGCGACCAAGAACCGGGAGGTCCTCGACGTCACGCTACGGTTCTGTCAGGCGCGGCTGTCGGTGGCGACCGCCGAGCAGCTCATGGTGGTTCCGATGCTCGAGCACGGTCGAGCGTACTCCGAGCGGTTGGGCCGGGAGTACCAGGACCGCCGCGACGCCGTGTACGGCGGCCTCGGGCGCATCGACGGCATCGAACCGCACCGCAGCGAAGGTTCGTTCTACACCATGACGCGGCTGCCGATCACCAGCTGCGAGGACTTTGCCGCGTGGCTGCTGCGGGACTTCACCCACGACGGCGAGACGATCTGCCTGGCGCCCGGCGAGGGATTCTACGTGACGCCGGGGCTTGGCGCCGACGAGGTGCGGATCGCGTTCATGTATGACGCGGTGACCTTGCGGCGCGCCATGGCGATCCTCGATGCCGCCGTCGCCGCCTACCCGGGACGCCTCGCCGTCACCACCGCGAGGAGTTCTTAATTCTCAATTCTCAATTCTGAATTTCACCGCACATGGCTTCTACCGGCAATGAAAGAGCGGTGCGATGGCAATTCAAAATTCATAATTCATCATTGAGAATTCTCATTGAACTGCCTTCTCGACCCGCTCGATGGCGGCGAGCGGTCCGAGCGCGACGAGCACGTCGCCGCCCTCGATGCGCTCGTTGGCGTCCGGGTTGAAGATCGACCGGTCGCCCCGCTTGAGGGCGACGACGATGATCCCGAACCGCTTGCGAACCTCCGCGCCGGCCAGCGTCTTGCCGGCGAGCTCCGAGGTCGGTTGGATCTCGACCTCGGCGAGCTCGAGCTCGACCGACGTGCCGACCAGCGATTCGTCGATGAAGTCGGTCACGGTGGGCTTGATGGCGGTCAGGGCGAGCCGCATGCCGCCGACCTTGTAGGGATTGAACACCCGGTCGGCACCGGCCAGCTTGAGGCGTTCCTCGGCGCCGGAGTCGACCGCGCGGGCGATGACCGTGATATCCGGATTGAGCTGTCGTGCGAGCAGGATCGAGTAGACGTTGTGCGCATCGTCGGCGAGGCACGTGATGACGGTCTTGGCCTCGCTGATGTTGGTCGATGCCAGCACCTTCTCGTCGGTCGCGTCGCCGCACACGACGTGGTCGCCCGCGTCCTCGAGCTGGTGGCAGCGCTCGGGCTCGTTCTCGACAACCACGAAGGGCAGATGACGGCGGCGGAGGACATCCACCACGGCCTCGCCCATCCGGCCGTGGCCGCAGACGACGATGTGGTTCTTGAGCTTATTCATCAGCTTGAGCTCCCTCCGGATCCCGAGGACTCGGCGGAGATCGGTCTCCAGCATGACTCGGGCGAACTCCGAGGCGATCAGGAGAATCACACCGACGCCGGCGAACGCCAGGATCATCGTGAAGACTCGACCGCTTTGAGACAGCGGGAAAACTTCACGGAATCCGATCGTCGTGACGGTGATGGTCGTCATGTACAGGGCGTCGAAGACGCTCATGCCCTCGATGAGCACGTAGCCCAACGTCCCGCCGATCACGACCAGGAGACCGAAGATCAACGACTTCCAGAAGGCATGCAGCTTGGTCGAGATCACGCCACGATCGTAACCCAAAGCGAAGCTCTGGTGCTACCATCTGGTGGTCGTTCCAGGCTCTGGGAGGTGCCATGGTCGAGGCGGAAGGACGCAGTTTCCCGTTCGAGGGTGTCGAGGCGCTGGCCCCCGACGTGCTCGAGACGTTCCCGTACGAGTACGCCGGACGAGACGCGGTGGTCGAGATCTCCACCGACGAGTGGAGCTGCGTCTGCCCGTTTTCGGGCCTGCCCGACTTCGGGCGGCTCGAGGTTCGGTATCTCCCTGCCGCCGTGTGCATCGAGCTCAAGTCCCTCAAGTACTACCTGACGAGCTACCGCAACGTCGGGATCTACCAGGAGCACGCGGCCAATCGGGTGCTCGACGACCTCGTCGCGTGCTGCGAGCCCAAGTGGATGGAGGTCGTGCTCGACTACCGGCTCCGCGGCGGCATCCACACCACCGTCACCGTTGCACACGGCTCAAGGAGTTCTTAGTTATTAGTTCAGCCGCTTGCAAAATCCACCGGTCGGGGCAAGTTATTGGTTTGTGGTCTCTGTGCCGGCGAGACGCCGGCACTACAAAGGGCTGAGAACCATTGTAGGGCCGGCGTCTCGCCGGCCTGCTGGTGAAGAGGGCCGGAAGACCTTTGTGTCCGATTGTCGAATTTTGCAAGAGGCTCAGTTTTGAGTTTCCATCGCAGCGTGATCCCATCACGCCTGTGGCCATGTGCGGTGAAACTAAGAA
>JASFPU010000309.1:0-4655 GCA_050115855.1 Holophagae bacterium | reverse complement strand
CATTGCCGGCATCCAGGCCGCGCTCGATCTCGCCAACGCCCGGATCCCGGTGACTATCGTCGAGAAGACGCCGTCGCTCGGGGGCCGGATGGCCCAGCTCGACAAGACCTTCCCGACGATGGACTGCGCGATATGAATCCTCGGGCCGAAGGCCATGGATGCCGGTCGGCATCCGCTCATCGAGGTCATCACCAACGCAGAAGTCACCGGGTGTGAGGGCGAGCCGGGCGAGTACACCGTCACGGTCCGCACAAACCCGCGCTACGTGACCGACGAGTGTGTCGCGTGCGGGTTGTGCGTCGACCAGTGCCCGCAGGTCGGCGGCAACGAGTTCGACATGGGCCTCAAGGCGCGCAAGGCGATCTACCGTCCGTTCCCGCAGTCGGTTCCCGCGACCTACGTCATCGACCCGGAGTCGTGCCTCAACTTCACGCCCCACCTCGACGAGCGGCAGAAGCGCCGGCTCGAGAAGATGGCCAAGGTCAAGCGGAAGCGCAACCCCGATTACCCTCCCAACATCCTGGTCTGCGGCCACTGCACCTTAGCGTGTGACGTCGACGCGATCGATTTCGACCAGATGCCCACCGACGTCGAGCTCGACGTCGGCTCGGTGCTGCTCGCGGTCGGATTCCAGGAGTTCGATGCGCGCACGCTCGGCGCCTATGGTTACGGACGGTTGCCCAATGTCGTGACCAGCCTCGAGCTCGAGCGGATGCTCAACGCATCGGGGGTCACCCGGGGCCATGTCGTGCGGCCGTCGGACCTCGAAACCCCGAAGCGGATCGTGTTCATCCAGTGCGTCGGCGCCCGCGGCGAGGGCGGGCGACCGTACTGCAGCCGATTCTGCTGCATGAACGCGGTCAAGGACTCGATGCTGATTCGTCAGCACCACCCTGAGGTCGAGGAGATCACGATCCTCTACACCGATCTGCGGGCGTTCGGCAAGGGCTTCGACGACTTCGTCGCCCGGTCCAAGAGCACGGCGTCGGCGGAGTACGTCCGGGGCCGGCCGGCCAAGGTCTGGCACGATCCCGCCGATGACACGTTGCAGGTTTTCGTCGAGGACACGCTCGGCCACGAACAGCGGCGGATCCCGGCAGATCTCGTCGTGCTGTCGGTGGCTGCGGCGCCGAACGAGGGAGCGGTCAGGCTGGCCGAGATCTTCGGCATCGAGACCGATCGCCACGGTTTCATCGCTCGCCAGGATTCGGCGGTGTCGGCGGTTGAAACGACCCGAGATGGTGTTTTCGTATGCGGGAGCGCGGTCGGCCCGCAGGTCATCCCGGACTGCGTCGCCCAGGCCTCGGCGACCGCGGCGCGGGCCCAGCTCTACTTGGCCGGCAACCGTCACGAGGAAACCACTGAGCCGCCCGAGCCGATGGACCTGTCGGGTCCGCCGCGAATCGGCGTCATGGTTTGTCACTGCGGCGTCAACATCGCGGGTGTGCTCGACGTCGAACGGCTCGCCGAAGAAGCCGCCGGTTTGCCGAACGTCGTTGTCACGTCGACCGATCTCTTCGCCTGCTCGTCAACCGGCCAGGATCAGCTCGTCGAGATCATCAACGAGCACCGGCTCAATCGGATCGTGGTCGCGGCCTGTACACCGCGGACCCACGAGCCGGTGTTTCGCGACACGCTGACCCGCATCGGCTTCAACCCGTTCCTGCTCGAGATGGTCAACATCCGCGACCAGTGCTCGTGGGTCCACGCCGGCGCCCCCGAAGCGGCGCAGGACAAGGCGCGGGCGCTCATTCGAATGGGCGTCGCCCGCGCCCGCCACCTGGAGCCGCTGCAGGAGGGTGCGGCGCCCATGACCAGATCGGCGCTGGTCATCGGTGGCGGCATCGCCGGCATCCAGGCGGCCACCGATCTTGCGGTCCAGGGCTTTCAGGTGACGTTGGTCGAGAACAGCGACCGGCTGGGCGGTCGGCTCGCCGAGCCCAACCTCAAGCTGCTCTATCCCACGATGCAGCCTGCAGCCGACGTGCTGGCCGAGAAGATCGACCGGCTGCAGGGGAGCGGCGCCCGCGTGCTTCTGAAGTCGGAGGTGGTAGGCATCACCGGTTTCGTCGGCAGCTTCGAGGCGACCGTCACCGGTGCCGTCGACGAGGTGCTGCCGGTCGGTGCGGTGATCCTCGCCACCGGCGCCTCGCTGTACGATCCCGGCAGCGAGTTTCGTTTCGACGAGCTGGCCAACGTCATCACCTCCGAGCAGCTCGAGCACGCCTTCGTGGCGTCGGACGACCTCGGATTCGGTGGCGATCCACCGCGCTCGGCGGCCTTTATCCTGTGCGTCGGTTCGCGCGAGGAGACGGGTTTCACCGGCTGCTCGCGCTACTGCTGCCCGACCGCGATCAAGCAGGCGATGAAGCTGAACGAGCGTGGCATCGACACAACCGTGTTCTACCGCGACATCCGCACCATCTCCACCGGTGCAGAGGAGATGTACCGCGAGGCCCGGGGCAAGGGGGTCCTGTTCGTCAGGGTGCCGCCGGGCCACCGCCCCGAGATCCGAGGCGACGACCGGGTCGAGGCGGTGCGCTGCTGGGACGACCTGCTCGCACGGCGGCTCGAGGTGCCGGCCGACCTGGTCGTGCTGTCGGTGGGGATGCGGCCGCGCCAGCCCGAGACCGACCGCTACCACGAGATCCTCAAGGCGCCGGTCGGCCTCGACGGCTTCTTCCTCGAGCGCCATCCCGAGCTCGCGCCGGTCGAGACGGCGGTCGAGGGTGTGCTCGTCGCCGGGACCGTCCAGGGACCCAAGGACATCGTCGATACGGTGGCGCAGGCGTCGGCGGCGGCGGCCAAGGCGGCGGTCTTTCTGGCCCACGACCAGGTCCGGCTCGACCCGGCGGTCGCGGTCGTCGACCCCGAGCTGTGCCGGGGTTGCGGCGACTGCGTCGACATCTGCCAGTTCCGGGCGCCGGCGCTGACCGAGACTGCGCCCGGGGTCTTCGCCTGCGAGATCAATCCGTCGTTGTGCAAGGGCTGCGGCACCTGCGCGTCCTGGTGCCCGTCGGGCGCCATCACCGCGCGCCACTTCACCGACAAGCAGGTGCTCGCCCAGCTCGACGCCTTCTTCGACGAGGCCCGCCCATGATCTTCTCGATCCCGATCCCGTTCCCGATCCCGCTCCCGAAATGGGTCGCCGATGGGACGGGAGGGTTCGTGATTCACCACAGAGACACAGAGGCACAGAGCCATCGCAGCATCGCAAACACGAAGACGCAAAGACACGAAGGATTCACCAAGTCATCGCAAACAGAGCCATCGCAGTTTGTCTTCAGTGGGCGAAGGGGAACCGGCAGGGCGTTCAAGAATGTGGCGCCCACTCAAGAAATGACCTCTGTGTTCCTCTGTGCCCCTCTGTGTCTCTGTGTTGAAAGACCCACCGCCGCTCCGGAGATTGGAGCCCCGCAATGACGCAACAGGTCTCATCTTCGGCACGAGCTGCGTCGACTCCCACGCAGGGCTTCGATCCGAGGATCGTGGTGTTCGCGTGCAACTGGTGCTCGTACGCCGGGGCCGACACGGCCGGGGTGTCGCGGATCCAGCACCAGCCCCACTTCCGCATGATTCGGGTCATGTGCTCGGGCCGGGTCCAGCCGGCATGGGTGCTGCGCGCCTTTGAGAAGGGTGCTGACGGCGTGCTCGTGTCGGGCTGCCACTTCGGCGACTGCCACTACATCTTCGGCAACGAGCGGGCCGTCGAGCAGTTCGAGAAGACCATGAACATCGTCAAGCTGCTCGGGATCGAGGAGAACCGGCTGCGTCTCGAGTGGATCTCCGCTGCCGAGGGTGTGCGTTTCGCCGAGGTCATCAACGAGTTCACCGACCAGGTGCGGGCGTTGGGGCGGAGTCCGTTCGCGCGCGAGGACGCGATTGGAGAGATCGAGGTCCCGGAGGCGGAGGGGTGTCTCAACGCGGACAAGGGAGAGGGAGAGGGGGCACACTGATGCAACAGCTGGTCAGGGACACCAATGCGTGGGCCTGCTACGACTGCGGCAAGTGCACCGCGACCTGCCCGATCGCGCGCTCCGGAGCCGAGTACTCGCCGCGCCGACACGTCCTCGCCGCCAACCTCGCCGATGACGGCGAGATCGACCGCGACCCGAGCCTCTTCGCGTGCCTCACGTGCGGGCTGTGCGACTCACGGTGCCCGGCGGAGGTCGCCTACACCCCACTCGTCCAGAAGTTGCGGGAGCGCGCCTTCTCGGCGGCGGTTCAACCCGAGTGCCCGCACGGCGGAGCGCTTCAGTCGGTGATGCGGATGATGGCCGCGGGCGGCACCCAGCAAAACCGGCTCGAGTGGTTGGACGACGGGCTGAAGACGTCCCCGACCGATGGCGAGGTCTTTCTCTGGACCGGCTGCACGGTGTACTACGACGCCTTCTTCCCCGAGTTCGGGCTCAGCACCGTGTCGGGCACCCGAGCCGCGGTCACGATTCTCAACGCCCTCGGCGTGACCCCGGTGGTGTCGCCGGACGAGCGCTGCTGCGGTCACGACCTGCTGTGGAACGGCGACCGGGCGAGCTTCTCCTCGCTGGCGAGGCACAACGTCGAGCTGGTCACGAGAAGCGGCGCCGAGCTGGTCGTCACCCCGTGTGCCGAGTGCGCCCGGACCTGGCGGATCGACTACGAGCCGTTCCTCGACG
>JASFPU010000308.1:0-4663 GCA_050115855.1 Holophagae bacterium | reverse complement strand
ATCCCACCCGAGATCGGCAACCTGGGCAACCTGCAGTGGATGAACCTCCGGGCCAATGCGTTGATGGGGCCGCTTCCGTTGACGATCACGAACCTCGTGTCGCTGGGGGATGACAGCAGCGACATCCAGATGAACGGTCTGTACACCGGCGACCCGGGTGTGGCCGCCTTTCTCGACAGCAAGTGCGGGCCCGACTGGAAGGACGTGCAGACGATCACGCCGACCGGGTTCTCGATGATCGGTGCGACGGGCGTGTCGGTGACGTTGGGTTGGAATCCGATCCCCTTCAGCTGGAACCCCGGCGGCTACGACATTTTCATCTCCGACAGCCCGTCGGGTCCGTTCGTGCACGCCGGACGTGCGCTGGACAAGACCGCGGCCGCGTGGACGGTGTTCGGCCTGCTGCCCAGCACACCGTACTTTTTCCGGATCTGCAGCGTCACCGACGCCAATGCCGAGAACCGGAACACCGTGGTCAGCGAGCTGACCGCGCCGATCACGGTCGCGACCACCGCCTCACCATCGACCTGGTACGCGGCGACGACCGGCGTCGTCGGCAACGACTGCGCCTCACCGGCGACGCCGTGCCCGACGATCGAGACGGCGCTGGCCATGGCCGGGCCGGGTGAGGTCGTCCACGTCGCGCCCGGGACCTACACCGAGACCCTGGGCATCGACGAAACGGTGATGATCGTCGGCGCCGGTCCCTCGACGACCATCATCGAGGGCTGGGGGTGGTCGCCGGTGATCGACATCCACCCGTTCAACCAGCTCGAACTGTCGGGTGTGACGATTCGCAACGGCCAGGTCCAGTTCGGCGCCGGTGTTTACGTCGGGTGGCGCGGACGCCTCGAGCTGAGCGACGCGGTCGTCACGATGAACAGCGCCGAGATCATGGGTGGGGGCGTCTACGTCGAGTGTGAAGGAGGCGCGGTGCTCGACAGGGTGACGATCACAGGCAACACCGCAGGGGAGCGGGGCGGTGGCCTCGGTGCGTGTGGCTGGACCCAGGTCGTCGACAGCACGGTGACCCAGAACAGCGCGCCGTGGGGCGGGGGTGCGGCGTTCGTCGGTCAGGGCCGGATCCAGGGCTCGACGATCGCCGACAACACCGCGACCGAGTTCGGCGGCGGCGGCGTGATGAACGAGGGCTGGTTGACCGTCGCCGACAGCGCGATTCACGGCAACGCGGCGAGCCTCGGTGGCGGAGTGGCGAACCTGCAATGGGCGAACCTGATCGTTGAAAACAGCACCATCAGCGGCAACGGTGGGGGCGGTCTGTTCAACGCGCAGTACGCGCTCGCGGGTCTCGACGGCTGCACGGTGGCGGACAACACCGGTATGGATACCGAGCATTCGGGCGTCATGAACTGGGACTCGGTCGCCGTCCACTCCACGATCATCGCCGACAACACGCCGTACAACTGCGCCAATCCTGTGACAAGCTATGGTTACAACCTGGAGTCGAGTGATAGGTGCGGCCTCGACGGTCCGGCGGATCTCGTCGACACGGACCCGCTGCTCGGGCCGCTGGCCGACAACGGGGGCCCGACCTGGACACACGCGCTCGACGCCGGCAGTCCGGCGATCGATGCCGGAGATCCTGTGGCGTTCTTCAGCACGGATCAGCGCGGCTACCTGAGACCGGTGGACGGCGACGACAACGGTGTGTCGTCGCCCGACGTCGGCGCGGTGGAGTTCGTCAGTCCGATCTTCGTCGACGGCTTCGAGACCGGGGACACGACCGCCTGGACGCTGACGTCACCGTAACCGGGCCGCCGGCGTTCCATCACGGGCCGATGGCCGACCGTCGCGCTCCGCTGGAGCGGGCCGACGGATTGCCGCCGAACCCGCGGCCATCGACCGTCATGCCGACGCAACGTGCGGCGCTATACTCCGACATTGGTAGCGATCCCGAACCGGAGCCGGCCCATGAAGCTGACGATGTCTGTTCTCTGTGCGGCGCTGACGATCTGCGGTGCGATGTGGGCAGACGAGGCGGTGCCGATCGATGACTCGATCTTCAGCCTCGCGGACGTGTTCCAGCTGGAGTACGCCGCAGATCCGCAGATCTCTCCGGACGGCACACGGATCGTGTACGTCCGAACCTTCATGGACATCATGACCGACCGTCGCCGGTCGAACCTGTGGATCATCGACGTCGACGGCTCGAACCACCGGCCGTTGACCACCGGCAGCGAGAACCACCACTCGCCGCGCTGGTCACCGGACGGCACGCGGTTGATCTACCTCTCCGGCGAGGAGCAGGCTGCGCAGGTCTACTGCCGCTGGATGGACACGGGCCAGACCGCCCGACTCGCCCAGCTACCCGGCCCGGCGAGCGGTATCGAATGGTCGCCTGACGGCACCCGGATCGCCTTCGCGATGCCGGTGCCGTCGCCGGTCGAGCCGCTCGTCGAGCTGCCGGGCAAGCCGCCCGGTGCCGAGTGGGCGGAGCCGGCCACGGTGATCCGCAAGGTGGTCTACCGGATCGACGGTCTCGGGTACGTCCCCGACGTCTTCTACCAGATCTTCGTCCTGCCGGCGGATGGCGGCACCCCGCGCCAGATCACGTCCGGCGACTTCAACCACCGCGATCCGCGGTGGACGCCCGACGGCAGGGCGTTGGTCTTCTCGGCCAACCGGCACGACAACTGGGAGCTGGAGCCGCGCAACACCGAGATCTACGAGGTCGATCTCGAGACGCGAGAGATCACGGCGCTGACCGACCGCGAGGGCCCCGACGACTCTCCGGTGGTGTCGCCCGACGGAGCGACGATCGCGTACGTCGGCTACGACGATCGGTACCAGGGGTACCAGGTGACGCACCTGTATCTGATGAACCGGGACGGCTCGGGATCGCGCGTCGTCACCGGCGATTTCGACCGGGACGTCGAGCACATCGCCTGGAGCGACGACGGGTCGGGCCTGTTCTTCCAGTACGACGACGAGGGCAACACGAAGATCGCCCAGGTCGCGCTGGACGGCGAGATCGTGACCCTCGCGTCCGACGTCGGCGGCCTGTCGCTCGGACGACCGTACGCGGCGGGGGCGTTCTCGTTGGCGAACACCGGGCGGCTCGCGTTCACGCAGTCGACCCCGGCCCACCCGGCCGATGTCGCGGTCGCTCGTCCGGGTGAGCAGCCGGTCCGGCTGACCCGGCTCAACGACGATCTCTTCGGCCACAAGCAGCTCGCCGAGGTCGAGGAGATCTGGTTCGAATCGTCGTTCGACGGGCGCCGCATCCAGGGTTGGATCGCGACGCCGCCGGGGTTCGATCCAGCGAAGCGGTATCCGATGATCCTCGAGATCCACGGTGGGCCGTTCGCCAACTACGGCGACCGGTTCGCGGCCGAAATTCAGCTCTATGCCGCGGCGGGGTACGTCGTGCTCTACGTCAACCCGCGCGGCAGCACGAGCTACGGCGAGTCGTTCGGGAATCTCATCCACCACGCCTACCCGGGCCACGACTACGACGATCTGATGTCCGGCGTCGACACCGTCATCATGCGCGGATTCGTCGACCCCGATCGACTGTTCGTTACCGGCGGCAGCGGCGGCGGGGTGCTGTCGAGTTGGATCGTCGGCACCACCGACCGCTTCCGAGCCGCCGTGGTGGCCAAGCCGGCCATCAACTGGATCAGCTTTTCACTGACCGCGGATTTCTACCCGTTCTTCTACCGGTACTGGTTCTCGGCTCCGCCGTGGAAAGCGTTCGAGGAGTACTGGCGGCGCTCGCCGTTGTCCCGGGTCGGCAACGTGACGACTCCAACCATGCTGCTGACCGGCGAGGAGGACTACCGGGCACCGATCTCCGAGTCCGAGCAGTTCTACCAGGCGCTCAAGATCCGCGAGGTCGACACGGCGCTGGTCCGGATCCCGGGGGCGTCGCACGGCATCGCCCGCCGGCCGAGCCAGCTCATGACCAAGGTCGCGCACGTGCTGAAGTGGTTCGAAATGCACGACGAGAAAACGGAGGAGTGACACCGTGGCCGAACCGGCAATCCAGGACTTCTACCCCGACGATCTGAGCCACTGCTACGGCTGCGGCCGGCTCAACCCCCACGGCCACCAGCTCAAGACGCGCTGGGATGGCGACGAGACGGTGTCGCGGTTCACCCCACGGCCCGAGCACACCGCGATTCCCGGCTACGTGTACGGCGGCCTCATCGCCTCGCTCATCGACTGCCACGGCACGGGCACCGCGGCGGCGGCGGCCTACCGTGAGGCGGGCCGTGCGCCCGGCACCGAGCCGGCCTACCGGTTCGTGACCGCGTCGATCCAGGTCCGCTACCTCAAGCCGACGCCGATGGGGGTCGAGCTCGAGGTTCGTGGGCGGGTCGTCGAGATTGCCGGGCGCAAGGTCGTGGTCAGCGCGAAGCTGCTCGCCGACGGCGAGGTCTGCGCCACCGGCGAGGTGATCGCGATCGAGATGCCCGAGCACATGATGCCGACGCCGAAGGACGACTGACCAGCCCTCAGCGGACGCGCAGCGGCGCGCCGGCGAGCTCCGAGACGGATGGAGCGGAGATCAGGACGTCGCGCAGCCGATCCGGCCGGTCGGTGAAGATCGCGTGGACCCCAAGCCGAAGCAACCGGCGCATGGGACGCGTGCGGTTGACGGTGTAGACCCCCACGGGAAGGCCGTGCGAGTGGCACCGCT
>JASFPU010000307.1:0-4668 GCA_050115855.1 Holophagae bacterium | reverse complement strand
GACGACGCCCGCTCCACGACCCGCTGGACCGTCGGCGAGTCGGGCAGCACGCGGCGCGCCTCCATGGCCACGTGGAAGGCCTCGAGGTACCGATGCTCGTCGAGCAGGCGCTCGACGTCCGGCACCATCTCGTCGAGCACCCGGCGCTCCCGGGCTGTGCCCGCGCCCCACCACGCCGCCGCCACGACAGCGATCACGGCCGCAGCCACGACCAGCGCCACTGACGGCCGACGCCACGCGGGCGTGCCCCCGCCCGTGCGGGTGCTGTGGTGTCGGCGACATTCGTCGAGCGCCCGCTTCAGCTCGGCGCCGTCGGCGAAGCGCCCGTCCGGCTCCTTGCGCAGGCAGCGTTCGACCACGCGGGCGACGTCGGCGGGGACGCCGCCGACACTGCCGATCGGCGGCTGTGCCTCCTCTCGGAGCACCGCGGCCAACGTGGCCGCCGCGCTGTCTCGCTGGAAGGCCGGGCGCCCGGTCAGCATCTCGTACAGCACCGCCCCGGTCGAAAATACGTCGGAGCGCGCATCGGCCACGCCGCCCGCCGCCTGCTCCGGAGCCATGTACCCCGGCGTACCGAGCACGACCCCGACGGCGGTCGCGGTCTGCGTGCGGTCGAACTCGCTCACCGGGCCCTCGGGGACGAACTTGGCCAGGCCGAAGTCGAGCACCTTGGTCCGCCCGTCCCGGCCGACCATCACGTTGGCCGGCTTGATGTCCCGGTGGACGATTCCCTTGTCGTGCGCCGCCGCCAGGGCACCGGCCAGCGTCGTCGCGATGTCGAAGAACCGTTCGATCGGCAGGCCGCCGCTCGGAATCACGCGATCGAGGCGCTCGCCCGCCACGAGCTCCATGGTCAGGAAGTGCTGTCCGTCGCTCGACTCGACCGAGTGGATCGTCACCACGCCAGGGTGGTCGAGCGCCGCCACGGCCCGCGCCTCGCGCCGGAAGCGGGCGAGCCGCTCGGGGTCTCCCGCCACGTCGGCCGGCAGGACCTTGATCGCCACCTCGCGACCGAGCTCGGGGTCCTCCGCGCGGTAGACCTTTCCCATGCCGCCCTCGCCGAGCAGGGCGACAATGCGGTACCGGCCGAGCGTGCTGCCACTTTCGAGAGTCACCGGTCGATTCTACAGGCGACCGGCGAAGAGAGCGCAACTCGGGTGCCACGGTCCGAGCCGTTGCACTGTGGTGGACGTCCCTCGGGACGAACTAGAATGTCGCCATGCGGAGGAGGGACAGACGCTGACGGGTCCGACGGCATCGCTCAACGGTGACATGACGATCCGGGTCGTGATGGACACCCGGGAGATGGCCTGGACGCCGAGCCCGGCCGGTACCGTGCTGCGCAAACGGCTGCACCTGGTGGGGGAGGTGGAGTCCGGCCAGGTCACCAGCCTCGTCCGCTACCTTCCCGGCTCCTCCTTCCCTGAGCACGGCCACCCGGAAGGCGAGGAGATTCTCGTCATCGAGGGCACGTTCTCGGACCACGTCGGAGACGCTCAGGCGGGGACGCACCTGCTCAACCCCGAGGGGTTCCGCCACGCGCCGCACTCCGAGCCCGGCTGTCTGATCCTGGTCAAGCTCCGCCAGTACGGCGGTGCAGGGCGCGAGTTTCACCGCAGCCAGACCCGTGACATGTCGTGGTCGGAGACCGGTCGCCCCGGGATCGAGCAGAAGGTCCTCTACCGCGATGACCGATTCCCGGACGTCACGCGGCTCGAGCGTTGGGCTCCCGGCGCCGTTCCGGGCCCGCGGGAGCTGCCGGGCGGTGCCGAGCTCTTCGTCATCGAGGGCGCGCTCGAGGACGCAGAGGGTCGCTATGCCGCCGGCACGTGGCTGCGGCTGCCCGCCGGCTCGGCGTTCGATGCGCGTTCGGGAGACGGCTGTGTCGTCTACCTCAAGACCGGAGCCCTGCCCACCCTGCGCTTCGAATGACAGGGAAACTGGAGCTTCCTCGCTCGGAATGACAGAGAAACCGGAGCTTCCTCGCTCGGAGCGACGGCGGGGCGCTCCAATTCTGTCATCCCGAGCGAGTGCAGTCCGTCCAGCGCGCGGGGGTGATGAAATAATCCAAGGGTGGCATCGCAGTCCACGGCACCGCCGCTGCGCAAGGAGATCGGCCTCTTCCAGGTGATCGCCATCTGCACAGGGGTCATGTTCAGCACGGGGTTCTTCCTGCTCCCCGGCCTGGCCTTCGGCAAAACCGGCCCGAGCGTCGTGCTCGCCTATCTGCTCGCGGGTCTCCTGATGATCCCAGCGATGCTGTCCCAGGCCGAGCTCTGCACGGCGATGCCGCGCGCCGGCGGCACCTATTACTACATCGACCGCACGCTCGGCCCGATGGCGGGAACCATCGGTGGTCTCGGAACCTGGGCGGTCATGATCTTCAAGAGCGCCTTTGCACTCATCGGCATGGGCGCCTATCTGATGCTCTTCGTCGACCTCCCGATCACGACGGTGTCGCTGGCCCTGGTCGGCGTGTACACCGTCCTCAACATCGTCGGACTGCGGCACACGACCCGGCTGCAAGTCGTCCTCGTCGGCTGGCTGGTGGTCGTGCTCGGCGTGTTTCTCGCCGATGGGTTCGCAGACCTTGTGTCTCTCGAACACGGGAAGCTGCTCGCCGACCGTTTCGATCCACTCTTCACGAGCGGCCTGTCGGGGCTGGCCGCCACTGTCGGGTTGGTCGGCGTGTCGTTCGCCGGGCTCACCAACGTCGCGAGCCTGTCCGAGGAGGTCAAGGATCCGGAGCGCACCATTCCACGGGGGATGTTCGCATCGCTGACCATCGCCACCGCGGTCTACGTGGCCGGCGTCACCCTGATGGTCACCTTCGTTCCGCCCGACCGTCTCGCCGGTGATCTGACGCCGGTCGCGACCGCGGCTGCTGCCATCGTCGACCTGATCCCGGCGGGTCTGGTGATGCCCGTGATCGCGGCCGCCGCCATCGCGGGGTTCATCTCGGCGGCGAACGCCGGTTTCATGTCCGCCTCCCGGTACCCGCTGGCGATGGCGCGCGACGACCTCTTCCCCGCCCGACTGGCCGAGATCGGGAGGTTCGGCACGCCGATCCGAGCGGTCCTCGTGACCTCCGCCCTGATGGTCGCGGCGATCCTGTCCCTCGACATCATCCAGGTCGCCAAGCTCGCCAGCTCGGCGCAGCTGTTTATCTTCGCCCTGCTCAACCTGGCCGTGATCGTGATGCGGGAGAGCCGCATCGAGTCGTACGATCCGGGCTACCGCTCACCGTTCTACCCCTGGACGCAGCTCGCGGGGATGGCGATCTCCGTCGTGTTGATCGTCGAGATGGGGCTTCTCCCGTCGTTGTTCACCGGCGCCGTTGCGGTCCTGGGAGTGGTCTGGTACCGGGTTTACGCTCGCGGGAGGGTGCGGCGCGGCGGCGCGATCTTCCACGTCTTCGCCCACCTGGGCGAGCGCAGGTATGAGGGTCTCGATCGCGAGCTCCGGATCATCCTGAAAGAAAAAGGTCTGCGGCGGGACGACCCGTTCGGCGAGGTCGTCGCTGATGCGGCGACCATCGACGTCGACGATTCTGGAGCGCAGTTCGACGACATCACCCGCGAGGCCTCCAGACACCTGGCGCGGCGGATTCACCTGACCGAGGACGACCTCGTTGCCGGCTTCGAGGACGGCACCCGCCTCGGCTCGACGCCGGTCGCGGCGGGCGCCGCCCTGCCGCACATTCTCCTGCCCGGCGTCGACCGGCCGGGGCTGGTTCTCGTCCGCTGCAGGGAGGGCGTTCACATCGACGCCGACGAGCTGCCGCCCGAGTACTCGGATCACGGGTTGATCCGGGCGTTCTTCTTTCTCGTCAGCCCGGAGCAGGATCCCGGCCAGCACCTTCGGATCCTGGCCAAGATCGCCGGTCGGGTCGACGACGCCGATTTCATGGCGCAGTGGTTGGCCGCCCGCACCCGGCACGAGCTCAAGGAGGTCCTGCTCAGGGACGAGCGCTTCCTGTCGCTGCGGCTGCAGCGGGAGGGCCGGGGCGGGTGGCTCATCGGCCGGTCGTTGAGCGACCTGCACCTCCCGCACGGCTGTCTGATCGCCATGATCCGACGCGGGGAGGATCTGCTCATCCCGTACGGGTCGACCGTGCTCGAGGACGGAGACTGGGTGACGATCATCGGCGAGCCGGCGGTGATCCAACGCCTGCGGACGACCATCTTCAGGTGAGGAGCGACATTCCGAATCGACGCACGCCGTCCTCATCAAGCACAGCGTTCTCCTGCAATCCGAACATCACAACGCTGAGAGTGCGAGGAATGGCACCCATCCAACTCCGCCCGAACCACCTCGCACTGCGAAAATGCGGAAAGCAGCACTCGCTCGGGTCTGTCCGACGCCGATGGGGGGCACCAATCAGATGAACGACCCCGGTGTCAGTCGTCGTCGACCTCGCCGCCGTGGTCGGCGATGAGCATCCACTCGCCATCCTGCTGGACCAGAACGTCGGTCCAGCGACCGCTGGAGTCCTTCATCTCACCCGCGGTGGTCTTGTAGACGACCTCGAAGTAGTAGTGGGCGACGGCGAAGCCGTCTCCGACAACGATCGCCGTGGGCGTGATCTCGTAAATCAGCATCTCGCGGTTCGGCATCGCGAACTTCATCCACTTCTCGGTTGTCTTCTTACCCGAGGGCAGCGGCTGA
>JASFPU010000306.1:0-4690 GCA_050115855.1 Holophagae bacterium | reverse complement strand
GCCAGCTCGAGCTGCACAACTACCGGGAAGCTGCGCTCGGCATGCGCCGCTTCCGCGCGCTGTCGCTGCCGACCGAGGTTGTCGCAGCCGAAGGCTTTCGTGAGATCGGCGTCGCCGACCTCGTCACCCACGGCCCGAGCGTGCTGGCGCGGCGGCTCGGCGGGGTGTCCGACCCGGTCGTGGCCACCGGCGGCGGACCGAAGCTCAGCGTCGTCGTGCGGACCAAGGACCGTCCCGACCTGCTTGCCGAGGCGCTCGCCAGCATCGCCGACAGCAGCTACCGACGGCTCGAGGTGGTGCTGGTCAATGACGGCGGCGCCGAGCCGACCGTCGCGGCGGACTTCCCGTTTCCCGTGGTGCAGATCAATACCGGGCACGGGCTGGGTCGCGCCGGCGCCGCGAACGCCGGGGTCGACGCCGCGACCGGCGACTACCTGTGCTTCCTCGACGACGACGACCTGGTCGAGCCCGAGCACTTCGCCACACTGGCCGGCATGGTGTCGGCGGCCGATGTCCGGGTCGCCTACACCGACGCGGCAGTCGGCGTCTACGAGCTCGATCCCGCATCGGGTTGGCGCGAGGTCGAGCGCCGGCTCCCCTACAGCCGGGACTTCGACGCCGACCTGTTGCTCGTCGACAACTACATTCCGTTCAACACGCTGATCATGGACATGGAGCTGGTCCGTACTGCCGGTCGTTTCGACACCGAGCTCGAGTTCTTCGAGGACTGGGATTTTCTGATCCGGCTCGCGTTTCTGACGCCGTTCGTCCACGCGCCCCGGGTCACCGCCGAGTACCGGCACTTCCGCGGCGCGTCCCACCACGTGCTCGGCGAGCGCCCCCGGCAGCGCAGCGACTTTCTCAGCCAGAAGGCGGCCGTGATCGCCCGCCACGCCGACCGTGTCGATCCGGATCTCGTGGCGCGCGTGGTCGATCGGCTCCGAGCCGAGGCGATCGCTGGCAACGAGGCCGCCACCGCAGCCCGATCCGAGATGTCACGGGTCCGCGCCGCCGAGGCCGCGGCGACCGACGCCTACCACCGCATGAACGGCGAGGTCGTCAGCCTGCGGTCCGAGCGGGACCGACTGACCGACGAGGTGCGGCGGCACGGCGCGGAGGTCGCCCGGCTCACCGAGGCGGCCGGCTCGCTCCAGCTCGAGGCCGAGCACCTGCGGCGGCGCGACACCGAGCTCCAGAAGGCGTCCGACGAGCGGCAGACCCGGATCGATGAGCTGCACGCCGAGATCGAGCGTCTCCACGCGCTCATCGAAGCCATGGAGAGCACCAAGGCCTGGCGGCTCCACCGAGCCGTCGAGCGCCTCAAAGGCCGCGGCTAGCTGTCAGCCATCGGCCTCGTCACAGCCACGACCTCGACATCCCCGCGCCCAAGCGACGGGCTGACGGCTGATCGCTGAAAGCTGACCGCTCGCTATGCGCCGTACTTCTGGATCGCCCGGTCGAGCCGGGGCAGCACCAGGAAGATGAAGGTCGCCACCGCGGCCGCCAGGCCGGCGAGGAAAACGAAGAACCACATCGGCTCCATGTGGTTCTGCAGCGTGCCGAGAAAGCCCGAGAACTTGTTGCCGATCGATGTCGCCAGGAACCACCCGCCCATCGCGAGACCGACCAGGCGCGGCGGCGCGAGCTTGGTCACCAGCGACAGTCCGATCGGTGACAGGCAGAGCTCGCCGAGGGTGATCACCAGGTAGAAGACCGCCATCCACAGCCCGGCCACCTTGACCGCGCCGGCGTCGGTCTGGGAGCCGGCCACCGCCATGATGAGCAGCGCCGCGGTGGTCAGCATCATGCCGTAGAGCAGCTTGTGCGCCGTCGGAATCGGTTTGCCAAGCTTCAGACGCCAGCCGAAGAACCAGACCACGACGGGGGTCAGGAAGATCACCCAGAACGGGTTCCAGCTCTGGTAGACCTCCGCGTTGACCACCTGCAGGAAGTGGCCCGGCGGCAGGAAGTCCGGTGGGTGACCGTACCGGGCGCTATACCCGTCGTAGATGGCGTGGTTGACCGCCTCGTCGACGACGAACACGGGAATCCGGGTGCCGTCAGCGAGCTGCCGGAGCAGCAGCACCTGACCGGTCGGCACCGCACCGTCCGCCAGCGCCACGGTGACGATGCTCTCGCCGTGCGATCCGGTCTCGGTGCGGACGTCGATCTGATCGTCGGGGTAGACCTTGACCGCCCGGTCGAGCCACGCGGGGTCGAGGCCCTGAGTGCCGCGCTCGGGGCCGAGCCGGACGACGCTGATGTCGTCGAACCCGCCGAGCGTCGCCACCGCGCTCTCGCGCATCCGGCTCTGGCCGAACTGGTTGGCGATCTCAGGCGAGGACACCACGAGGAGGCTCTTCGGATCCGGCCGGGGAACCTCTTCCTCGGCATTGATGTAGTAGCTCGGAAGCGCGTCCTGCTGGATATAGGTCACACCGCTCGCGATGCCCGGGCGACGATCCGTGAAGTCCCTCGCCCACTGGGTCATGGCGCTGCCGTTGAGGTGGAGGATCATGAAGAACGCGCCGCCGGCGACGAAGATCGGCAGCAGGGCGAGCAGGCCCGGGCGCTCGTCCTCGTTCGCGGTCAGCCCGAGCCGGACGAAGAAGAACACGACCGGGATCATCCCGACCAGGAAACCGAAGTCGGACGGCCGCACGATCTCCATGTTGAACTGCTTGGCCACGAAGTAGCCGACGATGCCGACGATGAACGCCGGAGCGAGGATCTTGCCGAAGATCTCGCCCATGGAGGTGTCGTGCTCGCCCCGTTCGGGCTGGCGATCGGCCTTCGCCAGCGACCGCCAGAAAATCGTCAGCAGCACCACCGAGAACAACACGCCGACGCCGGCCGCGCGGAACGTCCACAGCCAGCCCCACTGGTTGCGCACCCACGGCGCCACGATCAGCGTGGCCGCGAGAGCGCCGATGTTGATTCCCATGTAGAAGATGTTGAATCCGGAGTCGCGTTTCGGATCACCCGGCTCGTACAGGTTGCCGACCATGACCGAGATGTTGGGTTTGAAGAACCCGTTTCCGACGATCAGGCCGATCAGCCCCAGGACGAAGAAGTTGAAGCCCGGCACACCCATCAGGAGCAACCCGCTCGCCATAAGCAACCCGCCGAGCGCCACCGATCGCCGGTAGCCGAGATAGCGGTCGGCGATCATGCCGCCGAGGAATGGCGTGAAGTAGACGAAGGCAAGGTACAGCCCGTAGATCTCGTTGCCCTGGGCGCGCGGCAGCCCGAGACCTCCGCGTTCCGCGTCGATGGTGTAGAGCAGCAGGATTCCGACCATGGTGTAGAAAGCCAGCCGCTCCCACATCTCGGTGAAGAACAGCGGAAAGAGCCCTTTGGGATGTCCGAACGCCATGTGCCTCTCCTTCGGTGTGTCTGGGTGTCGCGGGTCCGCCGCCGCGGATTCGTGGCATCCTACCGCAGCCATCCGCCGAAACGAAATCGCACCGCGGTGTGGTGTGATCCGTTCCGCCGCGCGTCGGGCTCCCACTCGGGGCGGCGTTTCCGGTAGGATCTCGGCGTGGCGAAAACCCGCACCGACCCGACCGGTTCGACACCGGCCCACGTCCGGAAGCGCATCTGGCTGCTCGCCGCCGCCTTCCTGCTCGTCGAGATCGTCGTGCTGCCCGGCGCCGCGAGCCCGTTTCGAGCCCCCAAGTCGGCGCTCGCCGTGTCCGCGATCCTCGTCATCGCCGGGCCCAGCGTTGCCGCTGGGCTCTGGCGGGGCGGTCTCGGGTTGAGGTGGTCGCCGCTCGCGACGGTGCTCGCCGTCCTGCCGATGCTGCAGGCCGCCTCGATGCTCTGGAGTGGCAGCGCGCTGCTCGCTCGCGACGCCGCACTGACGACAGCGATCTGGGTGCTGGCTGGACTCTGGCTCGCGACCGCGAGCGCCTGCGAGCGCCGTCGGTTGGTCGACGCGGCGGCCCTGGGCGCCGCGCTGTCCGGCCTCGTGTTGATCGCGCAGGCAGCCGGCGCGAAGCTCCTCGCCGTCGGCGCCGCCGGTCCCACCGGACGTCTCACCCTGACCGGGCTGACCGGCAACCCGGCCGACTTGGCCCTCGCGGCGGTGCTGCTCCTGCCGTTGGTTCTGACCACACCCGACGGCGCGTCGACCAACTGGTTTCGGCGGACGCTCGCCGCGCTGCTGACCGCCGCGGCAGTGGTGTCCCAGACCATGACCGCTGTCGTCGCCCTCGCCCTGGTGTGGGGTATCTGGTTGATCCAGCGGCGATCGCGTCGACTGTGGGCGGCCGCCGCCGTCACCGTCGTGCTGGTCGTTGCGGTCGGCCTCGCGACCGGCCTCGACGAGCGCGTCAAGCGACAGATTCGCAGGGTCGAAACGGGCGACTGGTACTTCTTACTGTCGGCACGGAGCGACGGCTGGACCGCGGCCGGCGAGATGATCCGCGACCGCCCCCTGATCGGCGTCGGCGCCGCCAACTTCACCCACGCCTACTACCCGAGCCGGATCGCATGGCTGGAACGGAGCGGCGCCGTCGGCAGTCGAGCGGAGCTCGCAACCCACTTCCGGTTCGCCCACTGCGACCCGCTCCAGGTGACCGCCGAGCTGGGGCTCGTCGGGCTGCTCTGGCTGGCCGCGCTCGTGCTGGCGACCGTCCGCATGCTGCCGCGCGGCGATCCCCGCCCTGCGCTGTCGCTGGCGGCGGTG
>JASFPU010000305.1:0-4706 GCA_050115855.1 Holophagae bacterium | reverse complement strand
ACGTCTACGAGCTCGTCAACCAGCGGATCATCGACGCGCTGGAGGGGTTCACCCTCGCAGACCTCATGCGGCGGTCGGCGGAGAAGCGGCGACGCGCCGGTCGTGGCGCGGAGCTGGTCGGGCTCGCGATCTTTCCCCCGCACTGAACCGAGTCTGGTACCGTTCCTCTCTCGACGGAGGTGGTCATGGTCCAGCGGATCGCGGTGTTGGGGTGTGGGCGGGTCGGCCGGGCGATGGTTCGGGATCTCGCGGCCGACGACGGGTGGCAGGTCACGGCGGTGGACGTCTCCCACGACTCCCTCGACGAGCTCGCAGAGCGGCAGAACATCGCTTGGCAACGGGCCGATCTCGCAGACCCGGACGTGGTCGCCGACGTCGTGGGCGGCCACGATCTGGTGGTCGGTGCGGTGCCGGGTCCGATGGGCTTTGCCACGCTCCGCGCGGTGATCGACGCCGGTGTCGACGTGGTCGACATCTCGTTCTTCGAGGAGGATCCGGCGCCGTTGCGTGACCTGGCGGTGGCTCGTGGCGTGACGGCGGTGATGGACTGCGGCGTCGCTCCCGGCTTCAGCAACCTCGCGCTCGGACACGCGCAGCTCACGCTCGATCGGGTCGACCGGTTCGTCTGCTACGTCGGCGGACTGCCGGAGGTGCGGCGTTGGCCCTACGAGTACAGTGCGGTGTTCTCGCCGATCGACGTCATCGCCGAGTACACCCGTCCGGCCCGTCTGGTGGAGCAGGGGAGGGTCGTCGTGCGCGAGGCGCTGTCGGAGATCGAGCCGCTCGACGTCCCCGGCGTCGGCACGTTGGAGGCGTTCAACAGCGACGGGCTCCGCACCCTGTTGGAGGTTGACGGAATCCCCGACATGAAGGAGAAGACCCTGCGGTATCCAGGCCACGCGGACAGGATGAGGACACTGCGTGAAACCGGTTACTTCTCGGACCAGCCGGTCGAGATCGGCGGCGTCAGCGTGCGGCCCATCGACCTCACGGCGCGGCTGCTGTTTCCCGTGTGGCAGCTGCCGCACGGCGAGGGTGATCTGACCGTGATGCGGATCGAGATCGAGGGCGAGCTGGCGGGCCGGGGTGTCCGTCGAACCTGGGACCTGCTCGACCGTTTCGACGCGGACAGCGGCGTGACCTCGATGGCGCGAACGACGGGCTACACCTGCACCGCCACGGTTCGGGCACTCGCCGCCGGGCTGTACCGAAAGCCGGGCCTGGTGCCGCCCGAGGTTCTGGGACGGGTCCCCGGAATCTACGATTTCATTGTCGATCGCCTCGCCGAGCGTGGCGTGCTCTTCACCGTCACCGACCGACAGCTCTGAGCGGCCGGGCTCTCATCATCGACGACGGAAACCGCTCGGAACAACGTGACCGCGGAGACGACGAGCACGCAGAGACATCGCTGATCACCGCACGATCGACCTCGGTCCCCGCTGTTTTGGATCGATCAGTGTCTCCGCAGTACCTGCGACGGAATGAACGACGCTCGGCGCCGACTCCGCGATCTTTGCGTCTCTGCGGTTGCATCGTGCGCATCGATCGAGAAGACGTCGATGTCGACTCGGGCGCGCTGCTACGTCGGATCGTCGAAGCCGTGGGCGGCAAGCGCGCGTCGGCAGGCAGCGGTGATCACGGCGCGCTGCTGATCGGGGTCGAGGTCCAGGGCCCGCTGGAGCACCGGCCAGGCCGCGGTGAGCAGGAAGAGCGGGGCGGCGAGGTCGACGAAGAGCCGACGACTCGCCCCGGAGCCGGCGGCCCCTGACTCGTCGCCGGTCGACATCTGCAGCTTCCGGTGCGCTGCTCGCAGAGTCGGTTCGAGCGCCTCGACCGCCACCTCGCCGCCGTCGGCGAGATCACGCAGCACGAGGCGGATCTCGGTGGTCCGCGCGGTGATCTGCCGGACGACGCGATCGAGGAGCGCGGTGACGCCGAGCGTCGACCAGCCGGTTGCCTCGTCGTCCTCATCCTCGATCCGGATGTTCGCCAGGGTGGTCGAGGCCCTCCTGAGAACGATCCGGTAGAGCTGCTTCTTGCCGCCGAAGTGATACGACACCGCGCCCGGGTTGGCCCGGGCGAGGTCACAGATGTGGCGGACCGAGGCGCCGCGATACCCGTGCTCGGCGAACAGGGTCGCTGCGGTTTCGAGCAGGCGGGTTCGTGTGTCAGTTTTCATACAGTTGTTTGTATCAACTGTCGACAGGCGTGTCAATCCGAGGCGAAGTGGTGGTTTTCCAGCGTTTGAAGTCCGTTTCATCAGACGGCGCAAATTTGCAGCTTAATATCCTTTTTACAGAGGGATGGCAACGTAATACAAACAGTTGTATGAATTGAGTGAAAGTGCTTGACGCGGGTTCGCGCACCGGCTAGCATCGGTCTACAGGATGACAACTGATCGGTTCGGCGTCGTCGCGGTGATTCCCGCACGTTGGGGCTCGACGCGGTTTCCGGGCAAGGCCTTGGCCGAGCTCCATGGGGAGCCGATGATCGCCCACGTCGTGCGCCGGGCGTCGGCGGCGGCGACGGTCGATCACGTGGTGGTCGCGACGGACGACGAGCGTGTCGCCGCGGCGGCGTCGGACGCCGGTGCGCAGGCGGTCATGACCGGCGAGCAGCCGTCGGGGACCGATCGCGTGGCGGAGGCGGTGTCCGGAGAAGGCGGGTGGGAGCTCATCGTCAATGTTCAGGGTGACGAGCCGCTGCTGTCGAGCGGGAACATCGACGTGCTGGTCACGGGGATGCGGGACGAACCCGAGATCGGAATGGCGACGCTGTGCTTTCCGCTGGCGCCGGAACGGATCGACGATCCGAACGCGGTCAAGGTGGTTCGCGACGCGCGCCGCCGCGCGCTGTACTTCTCGCGATCGTTGATTCCGTACCCGAGGAACCGGCTCTCGGCGGAGGCGCTGTGGCGTCTGCACCTGGGCATCTACGGCTTTCGCCCGGACACGCTCGCCCGTTTCGTCGAGCTCGAGCCGTCGGCACTGGAGCGGGCCGAGGGGCTGGAGCAGCTCCGGGCGCTCGAGAACGGAATCGACCTGCTGGTGGTGGATGCGCCGGATCCGGCGGTCGGGGTCGACACGCCCGACGACCTGGAGCGTGTGCGGAGATTGATGGCTGACGGGGGTTGAGGAAGGAAGGGACCGACGATGGCGACCAAGTACGTTTTCGTGACAGGTGGCGTGGTTTCGGGCCTCGGCAAAGGCATCTCAGCGTCGTCGCTGGCGGCGCTGATGGAGGCGCACGGCTACTCGGTGACCATGCTCAAGGTGGACCCGTACGTCAACGTCGATCCGGGCACCATGTCGCCGTTCCAGCACGGCGAGGTGTTCGTCACCGACGACGGCGCCGAGACCGATCTGGATCTCGGGCACTACGAGCGGTTCACGTCGGCGACGATGGGCAAGCGGAACAACTTCACCACCGGGAAGATCTACGCCTCGGTGATCGAGAAGGAGCGGCGCGGCGACTATCTCGGCAAGACCGTTCAGGTGATCCCCCACATCACCGACGAGATCAAGGACGGCATCCGCGCCCTCGGCGGCGACGTCGACTTCGTCATCGTCGAGATCGGCGGCACCGTCGGCGACATCGAGTCGCTGCCGTTCCTCGAGGCGATCCGTCAGTTTCGGGCGGAAGCCGGGCGCGGCAACGTGCTCATCATCCACCTCACCCTGGTGCCCTACATCAAGGGGTCCGACGAGCTCAAGACCAAGCCGACCCAGCACTCGGTGAAGGGCCTGCTGCAGATCGGCATCCAGCCGGACATCCTGCTGTGCCGGGTCGACCGGCCGCTACCCGAGGATCTGCGCGCCAAGATCGCGCTGTTCTGCAACGTCGAGTCGCGTGCCGTGATCCCGGCTCAGGACGCCGACACGATCTACGAGGTGCCGCTCAAGCTCGCTGCCGAGGGCTTCGACGAGATCGTCCTCGAGATGCTCAACCTGCCCAAGGGCCAACGAGATCTCAGCCGATGGCGGATGGTGGTCGACCAGGTCAAGGCGTGCGAGGACTCTGTGACCATCGGCATCGTCGGCAAGTACGTCGATCTCGCGGACTCCTACAAGTCGCTCAACGAGGCGCTCGGCCACGGCGGGCTCGCCAACGGTGTCCACGTCGAGCTCGAGTTCATCGACTCGGAGACCCTCGAGGGGTCCGGCTACCCCGAAACGCTGTTCGACGTCGACGGCATCCTGGTGCCGGGCGGATTCGGCAAACGCGGCATCGAGGGGATGATCCGGGCGATCGAGTTCGCGCGTGGCCGCAAGATCCCGTTCTTCGGCATCTGCCTCGGGCTGCAGACCGCGATGATCGAGTTCGCCCGCAACGTGTGCGGCCTCGCGGCCGCCCACTCGACCGAGTTCGTCAGCCAGCCGCCCTACAAGGTGATCTACAAGATGCGCGAGCTGGTCGGCGTCGATCAGATGGGCGGCACCATGCGGCTCGGCAAGTACCCGTGCCGGTTGACCCCGGCCTCGATGGCGTGGGAGATGTACGGCTCCGACGAGGTCTGGGAGCGCCACCGCCATCGCTACGAGGTCAACCCCGAGTACGTCCCGCTGTTCGAGGAGAAAGGTCTCGTGGTCAGCGGCAAGTCGCCCGACCGGATCTTCGTCGAGGTTGTCGAGCTGCCGGAGCACCCGTGGTTCCTGGCCTGCCAGTTCCACCCCGAGTTCAAGTCCAAGCCCTACGACCCCCACCCG
>JASFPU010000304.1:0-4714 GCA_050115855.1 Holophagae bacterium | reverse complement strand
GATCGCGGTCGCGCAGCAAGCGGAGCTGATGGCTGACCGCCGATACCGAGAGATCGGCGATGACCGCCAGATCGCAGACGCAGAGCTCGTCGATCACCATGAGTGCGTGGAGGATCTTCAGGCGGGTCGGGTCGGCCAGCGCAGAGAACAACCGGCTGACGCGCTCGATCGTCCTGGGCGGCAGCGATCGCTCCTGGACGTGGGACACCGCCTTCGGATCGATCTCGTTGATGGTGCAGATCTCGCCGTGCTCTTCGGTGCCAACCATGTCTCATTGTTGCAGATTTCACAAGCACGGTCAACGGACGCCGCTCCCCACGACGTTCCGGTCGGCGAGACCGGTCAGCCGGTTTTGGAGAGCAACCTAGACATCGCTGCGGGCGTCGGCCGTCAGCCTCGGACCGCCTTGTGACCGTAGAAGATGACGCCGGCCTCGCCGTCCCACGACACCCGGCGGAACTCGAGCCGCACCGGCATGCCGATCTCGATCGACCCCGGGTCGTCGACATCGGCGATCTGGACCATGATGCGGACGCCGTTGTCGAGCTCGACCAACGCGATCGGCAGCGGGGTCTGCTCGGTGAAGCCGGCGGGCGGCACCCGGACGATGGTGAAGGTCAGGACCTTGCCCGTGCGGGGCAGCGTCTCGGTGGTGAACTCGCGGCCGCCGCACGATGGGCACACCAAACGGGGCGGGTACAGGATTGTGCCGCAGTTGGTGCAGGTGGCTGCTTCGAGGCGGTAGCGCTGGGGAAACTCACGCCAGGCGCGGGCGGGGGAAAACATCAGACCACCTCCAGAATGTGGATCACCGAGCTGCCGCCCGAGCCGCCCATGTTCTGGGCCAGGCCGATCCGGGCGCCGTCGACCTGCCGTTGGCCGGCCGTACCCCACAGCTGGGTGGCGATCTCGACCACCTGCGCGACGCCGGTGGCGCCGACCGGGTGACCCTTCGACTTGAGACCGCCCGACGTGTTGACCGGGATCGTGCCGCCGATCGCCGTCAGTCCCTGCTCGACGGCGGGACCGCCCTGGCCCGGTTCGAAGAAGCCGAGCGCCTCAGTGGCCATGATCTCGGCGATCGTGAAGCAGTCGTGGACCTCGGCGAGGTGGATGTCCGCCGGGCCCCGCTGTGCCATCGCATACGCCCGCTCGCCTGCCAGCTTGACCGCGTTCAGCGCAGCGAGGGCGCCTCGGTTCGCCAGGGTGATGGTGTCGGTTGCGAGGCCCGAGCCGGTGATCTGGACCACCGGTCGGTCGCCGGCGAGCTGCTTCGCCCGGTCGACGGTGGTGAGGACCAGCGCTGCGGCGCCGTCGGTGACGGGCGAGCAATCGAGCAAGCGAAGCGGGTCGGCCACCAGGGTCGACGCCAACACGTCCTCGACCCCGACCTTGAGGTGGTACTGGGCGTGGCGGTTGAGCAGACCATTGGCGTGGTTCTTGACCGCGACCCGCGCGAGCTGCTCGCGGGTGGTGCCGTGGGTCGCCATGTGGACGCGGGCGAGCATCGCGTACAGCCCGGGGAAGGTGATGCCGTGGAAGCCCTCCCACTCGGCGTCGGCGGCGGTGCCGAGGGCGTAGGTCGCGTCGGCGCCGTCGACATCGGTCATCTTCTCGACGCCGGTGACCAGGACCGTTTCGGCGAGCCCGGCGGCGACCTCGGCGAAGCCGGCGCGGACCGCGAGACCGCCCGAGGCGCAGGCTGACTCGACCCGCGCGGCCGGAACCCCGGCCATCCCGATCTCGTCGGCGAGCAGCGATGCCAGGTGCTCTTGGCCGGTGAACAGGCCGGACGACATGCAGCCGATGGTGATCAGGTCGACCGTGTCGACCCCGGCGTCGTCGAGGGCCGCCAGCGCGGCCTCTGCCCAGAGCGAGCGCAATGGGGTCTGCCACAGCTCGCCGAAGGAGGTCATTCCGATTCCGATGACAGCGACATCTCTCATCTCGACCTCCTCCCTACTCGGCCATGCGGATCTTGCCGCGCAGCTTGGCGTAGGCGCCGTACTCGAGATAGATCTTGTTTTCGTCGAGCTGGGGCCGCGTCTTCGGCGCCAGATCCTGGACGTCGCCGATACGGTCGGTAACCCGGAAGACGAACGAGTCCGAGCCGGCGCCCGAGCCGAACGAGGTCAGCAGCACCAGATCTCCGGGCGACGCGATGTCGAGCACCGCGGTGAAACCGATCGGCGATGCCCCCGAGTAGGTGTTGCCGAGCCAGGGTGACAGCCAACCGGTCTCGAGCTGCTCGTTGGTGAAGCCGAGCTTCTTGCCGACCCGCATCGGGAACTTGCCGTTCGGCTGGTGGAAGATCGCGTGGGCGAAGTCGGACGGCTCGAGCCCCGCCTTCTCCATCATCCCCCGCGCCGAGCTCATGCTGTGGCGGAAGTACGCGGGCTCGCCGGTGAACCGGCTGCCGTGCCGCGGGTAGTGCATGTACTCGCGGCGCCAGAAGTCCGGCGTGTCGGTCGTCCACGAGTAGGTGTCGACGACCTCGGCCAGAATCCGGTCGTGGTCGGCACCGAAGATGAACGCGGCGGCACCCGCGGCCGCCGAGTACTCGAGCGCGTCGCCGGGGGCGCCCTGCGACGTGTCGGCGCCGATGCCGACGGCGTACTTCACCTCGCCGGCCTTGACCAGTGACTGCGCCAGGAACAGGCTCTCGGTGCCGGCCTTGCAGGCGAACTCGAGGTCGGCGACGTGGAGTGCGGGCACCGCGCCGATCGCCTCCGAGACGATCGTTCCGGATGGCTTGACCGCGTACGGGTGCGACTCCGATCCGATGTACAGCGCGCCGATGTCCGCCGGGTCAACACCGCCCGAGCGGTCGAGGGCGTTGCGCGCGGCCTCGACCGACATGGTGACCGTGTCCTCGTCGGCGCCGGGGACGGACTTCTCGAACAACTGCAGGCCGCGCTGGTAGGCCGGGGCGTCGGCGCCCCACACCTTGGCGATTTCCTCGAGCTTGATCCGGCGTCTCGGGATGAAGGCGCCGTACCCGACGATTCCGACGGTCATGTGATCCTCCCAGTGGCAGGTTCTCAAAAAAGCGACGCAGCGCCGAAACAGTCTACAGGAGCTGCAGGGCTTCCGAAACCACTCTCCAACTTCCGAAAATCGGCTCGGTTTCGCAGCGAAACCGAGCCGATTTTCGGAAAATGAGCCTAATCCTGCATCAAGGCCTCGACCTCCGCGGCCGCCGTCGGCAGCTCTGCCGACAGGTTCTCGCAGCCCGATTCGGTAACGAGAAAATCGTTCTCGATGCGCACGCCGAGCGCCTCGTCCGGGATGTAGATTCCGGGCTCGTTGGTGACGACCATGCCGGGTCCGAGAGGGGTCTCGTCGGAGCCCGGGTCGTGCGCGTCGAGACCCAGAGGGTGGCCGAGGCCGTGGATGAAGTACTGACCCAGCGGGTCGCCTTCACCGTCGCGGAGATCCGAGCTCTGCATGACCTGATACGCGATCTTGCGGAGTTCGAAAACGGTGACTCCCGGAGCGATCGCCTCGGCGACGCGGTCGTGAGCCTCGAGAACCAGATCGTAGATCTGCCGCTGGCGTTCGGTGAATCGACCGTTGACGGGATAGGTGCGGGTGATGTCGCCGCAGTAGTAGCCGTAGCGTGCACCGATGTCGACAACCACCAGCTCGCCGTCGGAGCACTCGCAGACGTTCTGGTCGTAGTGCAGCGTGGTGGCGTTGAAGCCGCTGCCGACGATGGTCGGGAAGGCGACGCCTTCGGCGCCGTTCGCCCGGAAGGCCGCGTAGACGGCGCCGTCGATGACGCCCTCGCCGACACCGGGAGCGATGGCGGATGCCGCGGCTCGGTGGCCGGCCATGGTGGCGGCGATGGCCTTCCGCATGAGACCGACCTCGCCCTCGCCCTTGACCAGACGAAGCGCCGTCAGGTGCGGTGACACGTCGCGGACGTGGAAGCTCGGCAGCCGGTCGCGCAGACGCGACGCGAAACGGTGATTCGGCGGCAGCTCCGACGACGTACCGACCGCTGGGTACTCGGTCCAGAGCACCGCGTCGTCGTCGGCCAGCCAGCCGTGCAGCCGACCCTCGAAGCCCGGCACCGGCCGGCGGCGTGCGTCGAGCACGATCTCGGACGGCTCGGTCGACAGAACCTCGCCGAAACCGAGCGCCTCCGCCGCCTCGTCGCCGGGGCCGAACTTGGGCCCGGTCCAGCGCTCCACGTTCGGGTTGCGGGGCGGCAGGAACAGCGCGTCGAGACCGTCGTCGGGCCGCAGCACCATGATCGCGTTCGGCAGCTCGACGCCGGTGAGGTAAAAGAAGCTCGAGCTCTGGCGGAACGTGCCGACGTCGCCGTAGCCGCGGTCGTCGCCGGCGCCCCACATGACGATGGTGCCGCCGCCGACTCGTTCGGCGAGCGCTGTTCGCCGCTCGCGGTACACGTGCGGCGCTTCGAGCTCGGCCGCGTAGTTGCCTCCTCGCATGTCGCGCTGTGTCATGGGTCTCTCCTTTGCGTGGAGCATTCTAGCGGTTCGGTCGGGATCGGAGCTTGCGCACACCTATAATCGACCCCGTGAACGACGTTCCAACCGATCGATCCGCCGCGCGCTCGTGGTTGCTCGCGTTGGCCGCGATCGCGGTGTGCGCACCGTGGCCGGGCTGGACGGCGGACGCCTGGATCCGGGCGGTCCTGGTCGCGTTGCTCGTCCTGCTGGCCCGCCCCTTGGGGCGTGGCCGATGG
>JASFPU010000303.1:0-4719 GCA_050115855.1 Holophagae bacterium | reverse complement strand
CTCGATTTCGCTCCAACGCAGCAGGGGCCGGCGCTCGCCGCCACCCGCCGGCACCAGCGTGGTCAGGATCGCCGCCGCGATCGCCGGCACCGCATCGGTCACCACCTTCGGGCCATCCAGCCACCCCCAGGCGGTCAGCAGCTGGCTCCAGCCGGGAATCGACACCGAGCCGAGGTCGAAGCCCGACCGCGTGACCCACGCGATTGCGGTGAGCGAGAACAGGATCGCGACCCGCCGCTCGCGCACCGTGAGATGCCCGAGCTCCCGGCGTTCGGCCTCGAAGTCGGCTCCTGCGGCAGCCGTCGACGACAGACCGCGGCCGAGATACAGACCGACCAGCGGCAGGAACAGCAGCACGAACGGCACGCCGAACAGCATCCAACCGCCGAAGGTGATCGGCTCGATGTCGGGCACCAGGTTGGGCGCCATGCCGGCCAGCACGAGGTTGGGGGGCGTCCCGACGAGCGTGGCGATGCCACCGATCGAGGCGCCGTAGGCGACGGCCAGAAACACGCGCCTGGCCGCGTCGGGCATCTGCACCCGGCGCGTCACGGCGCCGGCGATCGGCAGCATCATGAGCGTGGTCGCGGTGTTGGACAGCCACATGGACAGCACCGCAGTCGCGATCAGGAATCCCCAGACCAGCCGTTTCGGAGACGAGCCGATCGCACCCAGAATGGCGAGTGCGACCCGCCGGTGCAGGCCCGACCGCTCGACGGCGAGCGCGAGCACGAAGCCGCCGAGGAAGAGAAACACCATGTGATTGGCGTAGTTGGGCGCGACGTCGCGCACACCCCTCACGTCGAGCAGCGGAAACAGCACCAGCGGCAGCATCGAGGTCGCCGCCAGCGGCGCCGCCTCCGTGACCCACCACACGGCCATCCAACAGACCACCGCGAGCAGTCGTTTGGGACCGCCCGCCAGACCACCGACGGGAACCAGCGACACGACGATGAACGCGACCGGACCGAGCCAGAGGCCGAGCCGGGCGTGGCGCTCCTCGGGCCGGGTCGTCGATTCGGTCACGTCGCCTCCGTCCGCACGGTCAGTCCCACTCGATCCGGGGCAGATCGGACGGTTCCGGCATCCACCTGAACCGCTCGAGGTCGATTCGGTCGGTCGACCCGAAGACCACGCCCTCGCCCTCCAGCATCGCGCGTTGAAGTCCGGTGGGGATGTCCGGCAGCCGGTCGGTCGAGCAGGCCCCGGACGCATTGACGACCCGTTGCCAGGGAACGGACTCGGGGCACCGGTGCAGCATCCACCCGACGGCCCGGGGCGACAGGCGGCTGCCCAGGCAGGTCGCGATCTGCCCGTAGGTCATCACCCTGCCCCGCGGAATTGCCGAGACCACGGCGAACACCTCGTCGCGGACCGAGATCGGCTCGCCCTGGACATCGCCGTGCACCCGCCGGTCGCCGCTGCGGTTGACCATCTGATCACCGAGTGTAACCCAGCGGAAACGTCAGGCGGACCATCAGAATTCATAATTCAGAATTCATCATTCATAATTCATAATCGACCTCGTGTTCGTCTCCGTCGCGATCCCGAAAAGTGCGCCTGAACCGCTCACCTACGCGGTGCCTCCGGAGCTCGAGAGGTTTGCCGTCCCCGGTGTACGCGCCAGGGTTCCCCTGCGTTCGAAGCGTGCGACGGGCGTCATCGTGGCGGTCGAACCGACCTCCGACCTGCCGGTCGACGCGGTCCGCGAGGTCGCGGAGATCCTCGACGACGGCCCACTGTTGCCCGACCCCTTGCTGCGCATCGCCCGCTTCGTGGCCGGCCACTACCGGTGTCCGCTCGGCACCACGCTCGCCGCGATGATCCCGGCGCGGCTGCTCCGCAGCGACGCCGAGGAGGCGCACCTGACTCCGCTCGGCGCGTCGCTCGATCTCGACGACCTCCTCCCCTCCCACCGTGCCCTGATCGGCGTGCTCCGGGGGCAACCGCGGCTCGCGGTGGCCACCCTGCTCGGCCGCTCCGGCCAGACCGACCGGAGTGCGCTCGGCGCCGCGGTCGACGCCGGCTGGGTCCGGCTTCGACGGCGTCGGCGCGACCGGGCGCCGCAGGTCGAGGTTACGGCCTACCGGTTGCCCGACGTTCCGGTCGACGAGCTGCTCACCCGGTGCCGCCGGGCGCCGAGGCAGCTCCAGGTCATCGAGTGGTTCGCGGCCGAGGACCGCCCGGCGCTCGCCTCCGAGGTCGCCGAGACGGTCGGCTGCTCGGCGTCGACGCTCCGGACGATGGTCGACCGCGGCCTGCTGTACCGCTTCAGCCAGCGACCGGCCCGTCGGTCACGGTGGGCGCTGTCGCACACCGCACCGCGGCACCACCTGACCGACGAGCAACGAAGCGCGGTGGAGGCCATCGACAGCGCCACGGCGGCCGGCGGGTACGCACCCTTCCTGCTGCACGGCGTCACCGGGTCGGGCAAGACCGAGGTCTACCTCCGCTGCCTCGAGTCGGTGCTCGCCGCCGGCCGCGGCGGGCTCGTCCTGGTGCCGGAGATCGGCCTCACCCCGGCTGCGTCGGGCGCGGTCGAACAGCGCTTCGGTCGAACCGTCGCGATCCTCCACTCCGCCCAGTCGGACGGCGAACGGTGGTGCGAGTGGCAGCGCATCCGCGACGGCGAGGCGCGCATCGTCGTCGGGCCACGCTCGGCGCTGTTCGCGCCGATCGACGCCCTCGGCCTGATCGTCGTCGATGAGGAGCACGACGGCGCCTACAAGCAGCAGGAAGCGCCGCGCTACCACGCCCGGGACCTCGCCCTGGTGCTCGGCCGCGACCTCGGAGTCCCTGTGCTGTTGTGCTCGGCGACACCGTCGGCCGAAGCCGTGGCGCTGGTCGATCGCGAGATGGCGGTCAAGCTCGAGCTGACCCGCCGCGTCGCCGGCAACCGCCTGCCGGAGGTCGACGTCATCGACCTGCGGACCGAGAAGCCGGATCCGGGCGAGCACGGACGGACGCTGTTCTCCGCACCGCTCAAGACGGCGATGGCCGACACCCTCGCTCGTGGCGAACAGGTCATTCTGCTCATGCAGCGTCGCGGTTGGGCGCCCGTGCTGATGTGCCGCGACTGCGGCCACCGCACCGACTGCCCGTCGTGCTCGGTGGCGATGGTGGTGCACCGTCGCAGCCGCGATCTGCGCTGCCACTACTGCGGCCGACATCGTGCGATTCCCGCGGTCTGCCCGGCGTGCGGCGGCGAGCTGCTCGATCCGATCGGGGCCGGCACCGAAAAGGTGGCGCACGCCCTCGCCGAGCTGCACCCGGACGTCGAGACGGTGATCCTGGATCGCGACACCGTCCGCCGGCGGGACGGGCTGGAGACCGCGCTCGGCAGGTTCGCGTCGGGCGCCGCCCGGGTGCTGGTCGGCACGCAGATGGTCGCCAAGGGGCATCACTTCCCCGGTGTGACCCTGACCGGTGTGATCTCGGCCGACGCGCTGCTCAACCTGCCCGATTTCCGGTCCGGCGAGCGGACGTTTCAGCTGCTCACCCAGGTCGCCGGTCGCGCCGGGCGCGGCGACCGTCCGGGGCGGGTGATCATCCAGACCTACTACCCCGATCACCCTGCGGTGCGCTACGCCCGCGAGCACGACGTCGGCTCCTTCCTCGCCGAGGAGCTCGTCTTTCGGCGCGCCTTCGCCTACCCACCTGCGGCCCGCCTCGCGCTCGTTCGGTTCGAGTCGAAATCGCAGCGGCCGGCCCGGACGGCGGCCGACGAGGCGGCCGCGGCGCTCGGCACACCGCCCGACGGCAGCCGGATCCGCGGTCCCGCCCCGGCCCCCATCGAACGGATCCGCGAGTACTGGCGGTGGCAGATACTGATCAGCGCCCGCAATCGCGACACCCTTCGCGGACTGCTCGAACGGGTCGAGGAGGCGACGGTTGCCCGCACCGTCCGTCGGATCATCGACGTCGATCCACTGAGTACGTTATGACGCCGATTCGACGTGTCGCCGTTCACGGTTGCCGGATTCGGTCGTTGACACCATGATGAGAGCCACCCATGCCCGCAACCGCGTCTCGCCCGACGGTCAACGAACTTTTCCCGGGGGGCATCGTAAAGTAGGGCGGGTGGAACGAGCCCAAGGAGGACTCAACAGATGACACTTCGAGCGATCACCAGTCTCGCGGCCGCGCTGTGCGTCGTAACGGTGCCCCTGACCGCCGGCGAGATCGACGTGCCGGCGCTGCCGACCGACATTCCCGGTCTGGCTCCGACCGCCGACGACGTTCTGCCCCTCGATCTCGCCGCCGCCTACGAGCTCGCGCTGAACCGGAACCTCGACCTCCAGGTCGGACGGTACTCGATCGCGGCGGCCGACTCCAACGTGTTCGCCAACACCGGCATCTTCGACCCCAACCTGACGGCCGGCATCAGCGCTGACTTCACCCGCGTCCCGAGCGCCTCGGTGCTCGAGGGAGAGGAGATCGCCGAGAGCCGCAACACCCGGTTCGGGATCGGCGCCAACACACTGCTGCCGACCGGCACCTACCTCGAAGTTCAAACGGGCGGCCGGCGCTTCGGCAGCAACGCTCCGATTTACCTGATCAACCCGACGTACAACGCCGACCTCGCGGTCAGCCTGCGCCAGCCGCTGCTCGACGGCTTCGGCACGTTGTACAACCGCGCCGGGATCGTCGTCGCCGAGATCGCCCGCGACCAGACCTCGGCCGGCTTCGAGTCGACCGTCGTGACGACCCTGAAGGAGG
>JASFPU010000302.1:0-4728 GCA_050115855.1 Holophagae bacterium | reverse complement strand
CACCGTGGAACGGATCAGCGCGACTCCCTCGGGGCCGCACAGGCAATCGTGGGCGGCGGTGGCGGCGCACCCCTTTTCGTTGGCGGCCGCGAAGACCTCGTCCGTGTCGACGGCGTCGCCGATGCCGCAACCGGTACACAGAAAAACGCCGAGCTTGTCCATTACGCCCTCCCTCCGGCAGCGATGACCGCCCTGGCGGCGGCCCCGGTCGCGTCGCGAACCGATGACGCGACATCCTCGGGTCGGCGGGCGACGCCGGCGACGGTGACCCGCGAGTCGAGGTCGTCGAGCACGAATCCCTCGTCGTCCTTGCGGGTGAACAGCGCGAGATCGTCATCGACCGCGTTCGGGACCATCCCGGTCGCGAGCACGACGAGGTCGGCCTCGGCCTCGATGAGCTTCACCTGCTCGACGTCCTCGACGTGGAGCTTCAGGGCGCCGTGACCCTGCTCGATTCGGCCGACCTTGCCTTTGACGAGCTTGACACCCTCGATCTCCGCGACCTTGAGCAAAAAGTCCTCGTTGCGGCCTGGCGCGCGGCGGTCGATGTAGTACATCGTCACCTCGGCGTCGGGCAGCTGCTCCTTGACGTAGGTCGCCTGCTTGAGCGAGGCGAGACAGCAGATTCCCGAGCAGTAGTTGAGGTGGTTGACGTCGCGCGAGCCGGCGCACTGGACGAACGCGACCCGTTGCGGCGGTTGGTTGTCCGACGGCCGCACGATCTTGCCGCCGGTCGGGCCGTTGGTCGACGCCATCCGCTCCATGTGGACGTTCGCGATGACGTCGGCGAACTTCCCGCCGCCGAGGTCGTCCAGGTTCTCCAATGGGTAGGGGTGCCAGCCGGTCGCGACAACGACAGAGCCGACCTGGATGGTCTCGGTGGTCGGCTGAGCGTCGAGATCGATCGCGCCGTAGGAGCAGGCGTCGGCGATCTTCTTCGCCTCCGCGTCGCCGACCGCCTCGCGGTCGAAGACGAAACGTTTCGGCCAGGCGTTGAGGTGGGGGAGGCGAATGGCCTTCGTCTCGCTGAGCCCGAGATTGTGCGGGTCGGGCACCGTCGTGTCGCAGACCTTTTCGCAGTCGCCGCACGCGGTGCACAGCTCGTTAACGTAGGCCGGAGCCGTCGTCACCGTGACCGACCAGCCGTCGTCGGTCTTGTCGGCGGC
The DNA here is from genome assembly GCA_050115855.1 of Holophagae bacterium. Classification (GTDB taxonomy): domain Bacteria; phylum Acidobacteriota; class Thermoanaerobaculia; order Thermoanaerobaculales; family Sulfomarinibacteraceae; genus JAHECW01. The sequence continues at coordinate 3,562 of JASFPU010000302.1, read as the reverse complement.
GGTGACCTTGGACGAGGTCATCACGCGGATCCGCGGGTTGCGTTCCAGTCGCCGGGTGTTGATCTCCATGCCGCACGACGGGGGGCACAACTTCGGGAAGTAGTTGTTGATGCGCAGCACGCGGCCGCCGATGGCGGGGTCCTGCTCGACCAGCACGACCTCGGAACCCATCTCTGCGGCCTCCAGCGCTGCGGTGACGCCCGCGATGCCGGCGCCGATGACGAGCACGGGGGTTGCTTTGGCTTCGGTCATGAAACACTCCGTTCGGCCGCTTCCGGCTTGACCTTGACCGTCGGCTCCTTGAACAGGGCGAACCGGAGCCAGCGGAAGGCGAAGGTCAGAAGCGCCACATCATTGGTCTTGATCTCTTTCACCAGCTCGTCGTCGAGGTCGAACCGGTCGAGGAAGGTCGACTCGAAGACGAACTCGCGGAAGGTGTCGAGGTCGTAGCAGGCCGTGTAGAACATGTGCATGCGCTTGGGATCGAGCTGGCGGCCGCCGATGAACCACGGATGGCTGACCAGGTCGCGGAAGCCGGCCTCGAGCTCGTCGCGCTCGATCAGGCCCTGGTCGGTGCGCCACGTCTCGGCGGACCAGGACACAGCGTCGTCCTGAAGGCGTCCCTTGCAGTGGTCGTCCTCGAACACGAAGAAGATCGGTTCGGGCTCGACGCCGGCCCGTGCCGGCGGGATCGCCATGCCGAGCGGGTACATACGGCACGCCCAGGGCCGGTCCTCGTAGACGGTACAGCCCTGGTCGCCGACGAACGGGCACTTTTTGCCCTCGTCGTCGCGCATCTTGAGGATCACCATCGGCAACTGGAGGTCCTTGGTGATCGGATTGCCGCAGTAGGTGTCGAGAAAGACCCGGGTGTGGAGACCGGTGCGTCGCGCGAGCTCGAGGACGTCGAGCGGCGTCAGGATGATGTTGACGTCGGCGCAGCACTGGTTGAAGCAGGGGACGCCGGGATGGCAGGTGAATGGGAAGCTCTCGCCGTCGGCGAGCTGGCGCTTGCCCTCGAGAAACTGGGGCAAGCTGGTCGTGGGTTCAGTCATGAAGAGCGTCCTCCGTCGGTGGTGTCGTCGGATGAGGATGGGGCATCCTCGGTGACGGTCGCGTCGAGGATGCGGTCCTTCAGGGCGTCGGCCGACCACACCGCCAGTGGCGACGGCGAGCCGGTCTCGGGGTCGACGCGGTAGCGGTACGACGCCTTGACCGCATAGTGCTCTTGCATGTGTTCCCAGCCGCGCTGGAAGTAGGGGCACTCATCGTTGAAGCAGGCGAGCTGGAAGTCGGTTTGCCAACCGGTGTTGTCCGGCAGCTCGAAGGGCTGCAGGTTCTCGCCGCAGTGGGGACATACAGGGTGATTGTCTTGTGTCATCAAATCGGATGCCTTTGAGAGGAAAGCGACCCCGGGCGCCGAGGCGCCCGGGGTCGATAAAAGAACCCGTTTACTTCATCGGGAGGATGTCTCGCTTGAGCATCGTCCACTCTTCAGATTCGGGATCCATCGTGCAGTTGACGAAGCAGAGCCAGTTGTCGTTGTCGATCTTGGGGAAGTCGGCGCGGAAGTAGTATCCCGGCCACCGGGTTTCCTCGCGGAACAAGATCGTCCGGACGTGAGCCTCCGCCTGATAAGTACGGTGATAGTTCTCCCAGCACCGCATCAGCTCGTGGAGGTCCTTGGCACCGAGGTACTTGGCGTCCTCTTTGAGCATCTCGAGGAGCTCGAGGCCGCGCTCGCACAGCACCTTCGACGTGGTGAACTGAGCTCCGACGCCGCCGGCGTACTCGTCCATGAGCTTCTGCAGCCGGAACATGTACATCTTCGGCAGGATGTAGTGCGGGTTGACGTCGGTCTGCGAGGTGAAGTCCTTGTTCTCAGCGTAGGTCTTGAGCGGGTGGAGGGTCTTCTCCTTGAGCGACTCGATGGTGGCGTCGTCCACCGTCGGCATCGGCGGGTTCTCCTTGACGATGTAGCGGATGGCCGACTTGCCGGCGATCCGACCCTCGGCGTGGGAGCCCGACGAGAACTTGTGCGACGACGCGCCGGACGCGTCACCGGCCGCGAACAGGCCCTTGACGGTGGTCATGTTCTCGTAGCCCCAGAAGTACTCTGGCGGAGCCAGGTCTTCCGGACCGCTGACCCAGGCGCCGGAGGCGCCGGAGTGGGAGCCGATGAAGTACGGCTCGGCGGCGGCGATCTCGGACGACTTCTCCTCGGGCTGCACGTCGGAGGCGGCCCACAGGATGGCCTGCGAGATGGTCATGTCGAGGAAGTCTTCCCAGGCCTCGCTCTCGAGCTCTTTCATCTTCGCCTTGTAGGCCTTGGGATCGTCCTTGTACTGCTCGGCGATCTTCTGGATGGCTTCCTCGGTCCGCATGTAGATCGGGCCTTTGCCCTCCATGACGTCGAGCATGCCGAGCCAGTTCCGGAGGTTGGCCGGGATCGGCTTCACCAGGCCGTACGGCTTCCAGTTCTCGAGCTCGTCGCGCCGCTCGACCATGTACTCGCCACCGAAGGCGTTGGTCGCGCGGGACTTGAAGAGCAGGAACCAGGCGCCGACCGGGCCGTAGGCGTCCTTGAAGCGGACCGGAATGAAGCGGACTTCCTGGCAGGTCATCTCGGCGCCGGCCTTGAGGGTGAAGTAGGCCGAGGAACCGGAGTTCCAGGGCGGGTACCAGGCGCGGCCGAGGCCCTCACCGGACGAACGCGGCTTGAACACGTGGACGGCGCCGCCCATGGCGCAGAACACGGCGCGGGCTTTGAAGATGTAGAACTTGTTCTCGCGGACGGAGAAGCCGTACGCACCGGCGATGTTGCCGCCCTGCATGATCGGGCCGACGATGAAGACGCGCTCGTAGATGTTGTCGGTGCCCAGGTGGTTCTTGGCCGCCTCGGCGACCACGACCTTGTAGGACTCACCGTTGATCATGAGCTGCCAGCGTCCCTCGTGGACGTAGCCGCCGTCCTCGGCCTTCCAGATCGGCAGGCCCCACTTCTCGAACAGGTGGACCGACGAGTCCACGTGGCGGGCGATCGACGCGACCAGGTCGTCGCGGGCGACGCCCATGAGGTCCTGCTTGACGTAGTTGACGTAGTCGTCGATGGTGTTGTCACCATCCTTCAGACCGACGTACTGGTTGATCGCCGACAGGCCCATGGCGACCGCACCGGAGCGGTCCACGGCGGCCTTGTCGACCAGGGTGACCTTGAGGTTGTTCTTCTTGGCCCAGTAGGCCGCTTCCACGGCCGCGCCGCACGAGGCCATGCCGCCGCCGAGGATGAGAAGATCAGTTTCGACTTGGACAGTTTCGAAGTTTTCCATGTTCCCCTCCCTACTTCGTCCACACGTCGCAGCCCAGGGAGTCGGGCTCGGTGAACAGAACCGGGCCGTCGAGATCCGGATCGGTGGTGAAGCCACCGGCCGGCTCGGCCTGGCCCTCAGCCGTCGTGCGGATGGGGAACTTGAACCGCTTCACCTGACCGCTGCGGAACTTGACCGTCCACATGATCGAATCGGTGGAGCGGAGCGGCACCACGGACGCGCCCATCGGCACG
>JASFPU010000301.1:0-4729 GCA_050115855.1 Holophagae bacterium | reverse complement strand
AATATGTCGCCGAGGGCGTGTCGCAGCCGGGCCAGAAGGCCGCCCTGCCTCCCCCGTATCGTCGAGTACTCCGTCCGTTTCTTGCACTGCATCCTGATCAACCCGCACGCGACCGCCCACTCCGGACCCGCGACCGGCTCGACCAGACCCGCCAGGTCGAGCGGCCGACCGATCCGGGCTCGGTGGCCGAAGATCGTCTCCGCCACCTCTTCGAGACCGTCCAGCGCCGCCGCACCGCCGCTCAACACGACCCCGGCCCGGGGCACCCGGTCCAGCCCGTGCTCGACCAGGTTCCGATGGACACCGATGAAGAGGTCGCGCGCCCGCTCGTGGAGGATCTCGGCCGCGAACCGCGCCGGGTGCACGTGGTGACCGTCGCCCCCGAGGCTCGGGACCTCCACCGCATCGATGTCCAGACCGTCGCGCTCGAGCGACGCGCCGATCCGCCGTTTGACCCGTTCGGCGGCCGCCGTCGTCGTCTTGAGCAGGGCCGCGAGATCCGCCGTGAAGTGCCGACCGCCGATCGGAATGGCACCGGACGACACGACGAATCCCTCGGCGAACAGTACCCACTCGGTCGTCGCGTAGCCGAGATCGAGTAGCAGGCAGCCGAGCTCACGCTCGTCCGGCGTCAGCACCGCCTCAGCGGCCGCCAGGGGCTCGTAGACCAGCGCCTTGACCGCCACCGCCGCGCGGTTGACCGACTGCTCGACGGTGTCGGCGTGGGTCTTGTTCGTGTACACCACGAAGGCCGAGGCGTCGAGCCGTGTGCCCGGCATCCCGACCGGGTACTCCATGCCCGGTTGACCGTCGAGCGCATAACCGCAGGCGATGATGTCGAGCACTCTGAAGTCGGGCGGCACGCTGACCTGTGCGCAGGCGCTGAGCGCCCGCCGGAGATCGTCCTCGGACACCGTCATGTTGCGCCCGGTCACCGGCACGGACGCGGTCGACGGCAGCCCCTGGATCGGCAGACCGCCGAGACCGACCGCGGCGATCTCGACCGGGATGGACGCCATCGCCTCGGCCTCCTCGGCGGCCTCGCGGACCGCTTCGGACACCTCGTCGAGCTTGGCGATCACCCCTTTGCGCGCACCGTCGTGGTTCGCCTGACCACAGCCGCGGACGACCAGCCGGTCGTCGTCCATCGCGCCGACCACGACCGACACTCGTGTCGACCCGACGTCGATCCCGACCAGGGGGCGTCCGTCATTCATGATCCGACCCCCAGGCCCGCAGCAGGCGGTTCCGCGTCGCGCACGACCATCCGGTTCTGCCAGCGGAGATCGGCCCAGACGGACACCGGTCCGTGGTCCCTGGTGCGTCGGCACCAGGCCCGTTCGGAGGCGGTCGCCTCGGGGCTGACGTGGAGCGCCACCGCGCGACCCTCCCCGTCGAACGACAGCGTGAGCCGGTAGTCCGCCGGCGTCACCTGTCGGATCTCGGCGACGCCGGCGCCGGTCGCATCGGTCAACCGGCGGGCGACGGCGAACGCCGCGCGCCGATCGGCGGGCCGCCGAAAGCCGACGAGCCTGGGACCGATCGCCGTCGGCACCGGACCCGTCAGCCGGCCGTCGGCCGCGACCCCGTGCCACCCCGTGCCGATCTGCATCGAACCCAGCACGGACTGAGGGGAGATCTCGACCACCAACGAGCCGGGCAGGTCGAGCCGGACCTGCACCGCACCGGCCGCCGGCCATCCGGCCGCCAGCCGCCGTACCCAGTCGAGGTCGAGCAGCAGCACGCTGTGGCCGACCAGAGATTCCAGCGAGGTCGTGACCTCCGGCGGCACCACTTCGGTGCCCGACACCTCGACGCGCTGAACCGTCCACAGCGGCAGCAGCACGAGGGTCACCGCGACCAGCGTCGCCGGCACGATCACGCTGCGCCGGGGCCGGCGACGGCGCTCGCGCGGCCTGAGGTGCTCGGGCAGGAAACGGCCGTTCAAGACGCTCATGCCGCACCTCGCAGCCAAGCTTCGGCGACCCGGTGGACATCGCCGGCCCCGAGCGTCACCAGCACATCGCCCCGGGCGAGCAGCGCGTCCACGTAGCGCGGCGCGTCGGCGACGGGTGGACCGGCCGACACCGCAGGGTGGCCGAGCCGCTCCGCGGCGGCGACGACTAGGCGTGCGTCAACGCCGTCGATCGGCCGCTCGCGGGCCGGGTAGATCGGTAGGACGACAGCCGTCTCGGCACCGAGCAGGGCGCGCGCGAACGCATCTGCGAAATCGCGCGTGCGGCTGTACAGGTGGGGCTGGAACACCACCACCAGTCGGCGGCCCGGAAAGGCCTGTCGCGCCGCCTCGAGCACCGCCTCGATCTCGGTCGGGTGGTGGGCGTAGTCGTCGACCACGGTGACGTCGGCCCGCTCGCCGAGGACGTCGAAGCGACGGGCGACACCGGAGAACCGCGCACCGGCCGCCGCGAGCTCGTCGAACCCGAAGCCGAGCTCGACACCGACCGCGAGCGCCGCCAACATGTTGAGGACGTTGAACCGACCGGGCAGTGCGACCGCCGCCCGACCGACGCGCTCACCGTTGCGAAGCACCGTGAAGCGACTGCCATGGTCGTCGCTGACCACATCGACCGCGCGCAGATCGGCCCCGTCGGATACGCCGTAGCCGACGACCCGGCGGTCGACGCTCCCGGCGACCGCCCAGGCGGCGGCATCGTCGCGGCACAGAACGACGCAGCCGTCAGGCGGCGTCTGACCGCAGAATGTCGCGAACGCGACGGCGAGATCGTCCGCGGTGGCGTAGCAGTCCAGGTGCTCAGGCTCGATGTTGGTCACCACGGCGATCTCGGGCCGGAGCTCGAGGAACGACCGGTCGTACTCGTCGGCCTCGCAGACGAAGACCTCGCCCGAGCCGATCCGGACGTGCGAGCCGGCGAACCGGGCGTGGCCGCCGACCAGCACCGTCGGATCGGCGCCGACCTCGGTCAACTGGTGACCGATCATCGCGGTCGTCGTCGTCTTGCCGTGGGTCCCGGCGACCGCCACACCGCGCCGTTCGGCCATCAGGTCGCCCAGCACCACCGCCCGACGCACCGTCCGAAGACCCCGCTGCCGGGCGGCGACGAGCTCCGGTTCGGTGTCACTGACGGCCGCCGAGTAGACCACTTCGTCGACACCATCGAGGTGGCTCGGGTCGTGCCCGATGCGGACATCGATGCCGAGCGAGGCGACGTGCTCGGTCCGGCTCGACGCTGCGAGATCGCAACCGCTGACGATCGCTCCGCCGGCCGACAGCGCTTCGGCGAGGCCGCACATGCCGACGCCGCCGATGCCCATCAGGTGGAGGTGGCGACCGGTCACGACGAGCCTCCGACGTCGAGCACCCGCCCGGCGATCCGACTCGCCGCGTCGGGCAACGCCATGGTCGCGGCGGCCGCTGCCATGCGGCGCAGGGTCTCGCGATCGCCCAGGGTGGTTTCGAGCACCGCGGCCACCGTCCCCGGGTCCGCCTCTTCCTCCGTGAGCACCACCGCACCGCCGGCCTGGCCGAGCGAGCGGGCGTTGTACTCCTGGTGATTGCCCGCGGCCGCCGCGAACGGCACCAGCACCGCCCCGCGCCCCGCCGCCGCGAGCTCGGACACGGTGAGGGCACCGGACCGCGCGACGACCAGGTCGGCGTTCTGGAGGCAGCGCCAGGGCTCGGTGAGGAAGGCTGACACGTCGGCTTCGACGCCGAGATCCGCGTAGCTCGTGGTCACCACCTCGGCCCACCGCCCGCCCGCCTGGTGCCGAACCTCGACCACCATGCCGCGGCCGCGCAGCATGGCGACGGCGCGCGGCAGCACCCGGTTGAGGAAGAGCGAGCCCTGGGAGCCGCCGAGCACCAGCAGGTGGGGCGGCTCGTGCGGCTCGATCGGCTCGATGCCGAAGAAGTCCTCGCGGACCGGGTTGCCCGTCCACTCCGCCGGCAGCGACGGGAAGTGGTGCACCGCATCGGCGAAGCCGCAGCAGATCAGGTCGGCCCACGGCGCCAGGAAACGGTTGGTCATTCCGGGGATCGAGTTCTGCTCCTGGAGCACGGTCGGGATGCCGAGCAGTCCTGCAGCGGCGAGCCCAGCCGCCGACGCGTAGCCGCCGACACCGACCACGGCGAGCGGGTCGAGATCGAGCAGGGTGCGGAGCGCGGTCGCCACCGCCCGGGGCAGCAGCGCCACGGCGTGGGCGGCCGCCGCCGGGCCACGGGCCTGAATGCCCTCGAGCTCGACCAGGGTGAGCGGGATCTTTCGCTCGGGCACGAGGTCGGCCTCGAGACCCCGGCGCGCACCGAGCCAGTGAGTCGTGACTCCGGCCGACTGGAGAGCGGTGGCCACCGCCAGCCCGGGGAAGACGTGGCCGCCGGTGCCGCCGCCCGCGATCACCACCCGCCGGCTCACCGGCTCACCTCGCGCGACAGGTTGAGCAGCATTCCGACCGCCGCCAGCGACACCACGAGATCGGTCTTGCCGTAGCTGACCAGCGGCAGCGGGATGCCCTTCGGCGGCAGCAGGTCGAGGCACACCACCATGTGGATCAAGCTCTGGACGGCGAACGCGAAGGTCAGACCGAACGCGAGCAGCGCCCGGTCCGGCGCCTCCAGCCGTGCGGCGATGCGCAGACCGCGCCAGGTGATGACCACGACCAACACCAGCAGCCCGAACAGCCCGAACAGCCCGAGCTCCTCGCCGGTGATCGAGAAGATGAAGTCGGTGTGGGGCTCCGGTAGGAAAAACAG